>NZ_DXLC01000147.1:0-2807 GCF_019414905.1 Streptococcus sp.
ATGTTTGTCTACTTTAATAGCACCACGTTCAGTTAGTTCAATATCTGTATTTTCAAGTTGAAGTGGTTCTACGTTTGGTTTACGTCCTGTTGCGTAGAGAAGGGCATCGAAACGGTAAGTTTCGTTTTCAGTCACAACGAGCACTTGGTCACCGTCGTTTTTGATTTCAGTAGTACGGATATTTTGAAGCAATTCAATACCGTCTTCTTCCATGTATTGTTTAGCAAGAGCTGCGATGGAAGGTTCTGCACGAGGTAGGAAAGTATCCAAGGCATCTAAGACTGTAACCTTGCTTCCAAGTTTGTTGTAAAGACCAGCAAATTCAAGACCGATATTTCCTCCACCAAGAACTCCAAGTTTTTCAGGCAATTTGTCCAAATTTTGGATACCTGTTGAGTCAAAGACATTTTTGCTTGTAGCAAGTCCAGGGATTGGCAAGACGTTTGAAACAGCACCAGTGTTGATGACGATTGTTTCAGCAGTCAGTTCTTTCTTTTCATCACCAGCTTGGATTTCGATGACTTTATTTGAAAGGAAGTGAGCTTCCGCATCAAAGATATCCACGCCTGTACCAGCAACCGTTGCATAGTTTTTACCGTTGAGGCGACTAGTGATAGTGTTTTTGGTAGCAATCACTTCTTCAAAAGGCAAGTCTTTCTCAGCAGCAACTAGCAAAGTTTTAGTTGGGATACATCCGATGTTGATACAAGTTCCACCGTACATAGCTTTGCTACGTTCAACGAGGGCAACTTTTTTGCCAGCTGAAGCCAATTTACCAGCTAGTGTTTTACCAGCTTTACCAAATCCGATAACGATTAAATCATAAGTTAACATTTAGAGTTCCTCCTATTCGAATTTCATTCTAGCACAAGAAAAAAACTTTTGCACAATTCTGCTACGCTTTAAAAAAGTTTATGAAATAGTGGAAAGTTTAACTTTATTTTCTCAAAAAAATCGTTTACATGACTTTATCGACGGATTGGGCTATCTTTTGCTTCTCTCTTGTGTTATACTAGATAGGTTGCAAAGAAAACAGTACTTTTCTTTTGTGGAAAAGAAGCAACACGATTTTGTATCCAGTATATGAAAATACGTCATAAAAAGAAAAGTATAAACTAAGCCCTATAGGGTGGCTTCGCACCACCTTTAGAAAGAAGAATAACGTGAAATTTAATGAATTAAACTTGTCTGCTGATTTGCTAGCAGAGATTGAAAAAGCTGGTTTTGTAGAAGCCAGTCCGATCCAAGAGCAAACTATTCCATTGGCTCTTGAAGGTAAAGATGTGATTGGTCAAGCCCAGACTGGTACAGGTAAAACTGCAGCCTTTGGCTTGCCAACCCTTGAAAAAATCCGTACAGAAGAAGCGACCATCCAAGCCTTGGTGATTGCTCCGACTCGTGAATTAGCTGTCCAAAGTCAAGAGGAACTCTTCCGCTTTGGTCGTAGTAAGGGAGTTAAGGTTCGCTCAGTATACGGCGGATCAAGCATTGAAAAACAAATTAAGGCTCTTAAATCGGGTGCTCATATTGTTGTAGGAACTCCAGGTCGCCTCTTGGACTTGATTAAACGCAAGGCCTTGAAATTACAAGATATTGAAACCCTAATCCTTGACGAAGCTGACGAAATGCTCAATATGGGCTTCCTCGAAGACATTGAAGCTATCATTTCTCGTGTTCCTGAAAGCCGTCAAACTCTTCTTTTCTCAGCAACTATGCCAGATGCTATCAAACGTATCGGTGTTCAGTTTATGAAAGAACCTGAGCATGTGAAAATTGCTGCCAAGGAATTGACAACAGAATTGGTTGACCAATACTATATCCGAGTCAAAGAACAAGAAAAATTTGACACCATGACTCGTCTCATGGATGTGGAACAACCAGAACTTGCTATCGTATTTGGTCGTACAAAACGCCGTGTAGATGAATTGACTCGTGGTTTGAAAATCCGTGGCTTCCGTGCAGAAGGAATTCATGGAGACCTAGACCAAAACAAACGTCTTCGTGTCCTTCGTGACTTTAAAAATGGCAATCTTGATGTTTTGGTTGCGACAGACGTTGCAGCGCGTGGTTTGGATATTTCAGGTGTGACCCATGTCTATAACTACGATATTCCACAAGATCCTGAAAGTTATGTTCACCGTATCGGTCGTACAGGTCGTGCTGGTAAATCAGGTCAATCAATTACCTTTGTTGCTCCAAATGAAATGGGCTACCTTCAAATCATCGAAAACTTGACTAAGAAACGCATGAAAGGCTTGAAACCAGCGACAGCTGAAGAAGCCTTCCAAGCTAAGAAACAAGTAGCGCTCAAGAAAATCGAACGTGATTTTGCAGATGAGACAATCCGTGGCAACTTTGAGAAATTTGGTAAGGATGCTCGCAAGTTGGCTGCTGAATTTACTCCAGAAGAATTGGCCATGTATATCTTGAGTCTAACTGTTCAAGATCCGGATAGTCTTCCAGTAGTGGAGATTGCGCGTGAAAAACCACTGCCATTTAAACCATCAGGTAATGGCTTCGGTGGTAAAGGTAAGGGAGGTCGTCGTGGAGATGACCGTCGTGATCGCGAACGCCGTGGCAATGGTCGCCGTGATGATTTCAAAAAAGGCAGTCGTGGAAATGATCGTTATGATAAGGAAAAACGTTACCGTAAGGATAATAAAAAACCACGTAACACTTCAAGCGAAAAGAAAACAGGCTTTGTTATTCGTAACAAGGGCGATAAATAAGAAAAAGCGGTTCAAAATGAATCGCTTTTTTATATAAGGAGACCGAATGGAAAAGAAAGATAAATAAAATAGATATAT
>NZ_DXLC01000148.1:0-2321 GCF_019414905.1 Streptococcus sp.
CTACGTCAACAGCTTCGCCGATAACTTCAATCAAGCCAGAAGCTTTTTCAGCTTCGACATCAGCAACTTCAACAGCAAATGGGTTTTCGATTGCACGGATATAAGTAGTCAAAGCGTCCGCGTCGTGTGGAGGCATTTGTCCACCGTCTTCACCGTAAACCTTGTAACCGTTAAATGGTGCAGGGTTGTGGCTGGCTGTGACCATGATACCCGCAAAACAGTTGAGGTGACGAACTGCAAATGAGAGTTCTGGAGTTGGACGAAGGCTTTCAAATACATAAGATTTGATGCCGTGTTTAGCAAGAACTGCAGCAGATTCAAAGGCAAACTCTGGTGAGAAGTGACGGCTATCGTAGGCGATTGCGACACCACGTTCTTTTTCATTTCCACCTTTTGACTCAATCAAACGAGCCAAACCTTCAGTAGCTTGGCGAACAACGTAGATGTTGATGCGGTTTGTACCAGCACCAATCAAGCCACGCATACCTGCAGTACCAAATTCAAGATTTGTATAGAAGGCATCTTCCTTCGTTTTTTCGTCCATATTTTCCAAATCTTGACGAAGGTAGTCAGGAAGCTCCGCAAAATCAACCCATTTCTGGTAATTTTCTTGGTAAGACATTAAAATTCTCCTTTTTGTAAATTGTTTTAACCGTTCACATTATAGCACTTTTTAGCGTTTTAGTAAAACGGTAGCATAATTTTCAGAAAAGTAGTGACATATGCCTGTTTATCAAGTCTTGAATGCCTTAGGGAAACATGCTATACTACTTGTATGATTATTTTACAAGCTAATAAAATTGAACGTTCTTTTGCAGGAGAGGTTCTTTTTGATAATATCAACCTGCAGGTTGATGAACGTGATAGGATTGCCCTTGTTGGGAAAAATGGTGCAGGTAAGTCTACTCTTTTGAAGATTTTGGTTGGAGAAGAGGAGCCAACTAGTGGAGAAATCAATAAGAAAAAAGATATTTCTCTGTCTTACCTAGCCCAAGATAGCCGTTTTGAATCTGAAAATACTATCTACGATGAAATGCTTTATGTCTTTGATGACTTGCGTCGGACTGAGAAACAACTGCGTCATATGGAGTTGGAGATGGGTGAAAAGTCTGGTGAGGATTTGGATAAACTGATGTCAGATTACGATCGCTTATCGGAGAATTTTCGTCAAGCAGGTGGCTTTACCTATGAAGCTGATATTCGAGCGATTTTAAATGGATTCAAGTTTGACGAGTCTATGAGGCAGATGAAAATTGACGAGCTTTCGGGTGGTCAAAATACTCGTCTGGCTCTGGCCAAAATGCTTCTTGAAAAGCCCAATCTCTTGGTATTGGACGAGCCAACCAACCACTTGGATATCGAAACTATTGCCTGGCTAGAGAATTACTTGGTAAACTATAGCGGTGCTCTCATTATTGTCAGCCACGACCGTTATTTCTTAGACAAGGTTGCGACAATTACGCTAGATTTGACCAAGCATTCTTTGGATCGTTATGTGGGCAATTACTCTCGTTTTGTCGAGTTGAAGGAGCAAAGGCTAGCTACTGAGGCAAAAAACTATGAAAAGCAGCAGAAGGAAATCGCTGCCCTGGAAGACTTTGTCAATCGCAATCTAGTCCGAGCTTCAACGACCAAACGTGCCCAATCTCGTCGTAAACAACTGGAAAAAATGGAACGTTTGGACAAGCCAGAAGCTGGCAAGAAATCAGCCAATATGACCTTCCAGTCTGAAAAAACGTCGGGCAATATTGTCTTGACTGTTGAAAATGCGGCTATTGGCTATGATGGGGAAATATTGTCAGAGCCTATCAACCTAGACCTTCGTAAAATGAATGCTGTCGCTATCGTCGGTCCAAATGGTATTGGGAAATCAACCTTTATCAAGTCTATAGTAGACCAGATTCCTTTTATCAAGGGAGAAAAGCGATTTGGTGCTAATGTTGAGGTTGGTTACTATGACCAAACTCAAAGCAAGCTAACACCAAGTAATACGGTGCTGGATGAACTCTGGAATGATTTTAAACTGACACCGGAAGTTGAAATCCGTAACCGTCTTGGTGCCTTCCTTTTCTCAGGAGATGATGTTAAAAAATCAGTCGGCATGCTGTCTGGTGGCGAGAAAGCTCGGTTGCTTTTGGCTAAATTGTCTATGGAAAACAACAACTTCTTGATTCTGGACGAACCAACCAACCACTTGGATATTGATAGCAAGGAAGTGCTAGAAAATGCCTTGATTGACTTTGATGGAACTCTTCTCTTCGTCAGCCACGACCGTTACTTTATCAATCGTGTAGCAACTCATGTTTTGGAATTGTCTGAGA
>NZ_DXLC01000149.1:0-11811 GCF_019414905.1 Streptococcus sp.
GTTATATATTCTCCATCGTATTCAAAACTTGAAATTCTTCCAATTTCCCCATTGTTAGCTGTTTGAGAAGAATATACTGGATATTCTCCTTTATTTTCTTCTAAGAACTGTTTTGACATTACCTTGCCACGAGATAATTTCGCTACATTTTTATCCCCCAACTCTTTCCATTCAACAGGACAGTTTTGGATTTCTTCTAGGATGTTCATTAGTTACCTCCTTCATTGGCTAGATTTTCAATACTTTTGATTTCCTTGAGATAATCTTTTTCAACTTGACTGAGGGTCTTGGCTTGGTAGCTCTTATATTCCTTATCTACTTTATGCTTCATCTGTTCACGAGAGATAGAACCACTATTGTCCAGCAAGTCTTCTCCAGTAGCCTGAAGTATTCGATCAACGTGAGCCACCCAGTCAGCCATGGTCATGACTTCTTCTCGCTCTGCCTGTCTTTCAGCAAAGTCTAGATATCCTGATACAAGCTGGTTAAGCCCACGGAGTTCCTTTTCTGTCAGATAATTCTTGGCAACTTTTGCTTCAGATAGAGTAGGGAGGTCTCCCTTAAAGGTAGTTAAGCCCAGAAACTCCTTTTCACTATCAATACGATTGTAGATTAGTTCGCTGGCAGTATTGTGGTGAATAGCATAATGCATCTTGTTTTGAACCGTCGCAAAGAACTTCTTTGCCTCTGGTGAATTTGCATTGTAGTCGCTTGATGTAGCAAAGAGATCCAAGACCTGACGGTAAAAGACTTTTTCACTCGAGCGAATGTCTCGGATTCTTTCAAGGAGTTCCTTAAAGTAAGAGCCTCCACCCAAGTTTTTCAGACGCTCATCATCCATAGCGAAGCCCTTAATCAGATACTCTTTCAAGACTGTCGAAGCATAGAGTCTGAACTGAATGCCACGAGGAGAACGAACACGATAGCCAATCGCTAAAATCATATCCAGATTATAAAAGGCGACTTTTTTTGACTGAGTTTTCCCAGCCATTGCACCGTGACGAGTGGTTGTCAACTGATAGTTGACAACCACTGTTTCATCCAACTCACCATCTTCAAAGATGGCCTTGATATGTTTACTAATGTTTTGCTTGGAAGTTTGAAAGAGCTCAGCTAGTTCTTGTTGGGTCAGCCAGACCGTTCCATTATCCAAGTGAAGTTCAATAGCGGACTCGCCGTCATCTGTCCTATAGAGAATCACATCATTTGCCATAGCTCAGCTCCTCTACAATCTTGTCTATCTCTGCACGCAAGTAATCAATCTTGGCAACAGTCTCCGCTATTTCTTTATTGAGAACATCTATATCAATCTTCTCACGTGTATCTTCTTTTTCTACATAAGTTGATACTGAAAGATTATAGTCTGCTTCTGCTACTTTTTCTTGTGCCACCATACAAGAAAAGTAATCTTCTTTTTCTTTCTTTTCAACACTGGCTAAGATTTTTTCGATATTCTCTTCTGTCAAAACATTATTATTAGTTTCTTTCTTAAACTGCTTACTTGCATCAACAAAGAGGATATCCGTCGTTGGCTTATTCTTTGCCAAAATAAGAATACAGGTCGCAATGGAGGTCCCAAAAAAGAGATTGTCTGGTAGCTGAATAACCGCTTCAACAAAGTTATTGTCTACTAGATATTGACGGATCTTTTGCTCAGCACCTCCACGATAGAAAATACCTGGGAAAGTTACGATTGCAGCTCGTCCCTTATTTGATAGGTATGACAAGCTATGCATAATAAAAGCAAAATCAGCCTTAGATTTAGGCGCCAATACACCCGCAGGGGCAAAACGATCATCATTGATAAGCGTTGGATCATCGCTTCCTATCCATTTGATAGAGTATGGTGGATTTGACACAATAGCATCAAAAGGCTTATCATTTACATGCTTAGGATCAAGCAAGGTATTGCCACGTTCAATGCTAAACTTATCATAATTGATATTGTGTAAAAACATGTTCATCCGAGCTAGATTATAGGTAGTCATGTTAATTTCCTGACCGTAAAATCCATCTTCAATTGTGTGCTCATTAAACTGCTTTTTAGCTTGCAGGAGCAGCGAACCCGAACCACAGGCAGGATCGTAAATTTTATTGATTTTATTTTTTTCATTCTTGCCCAGCATAACAATCCGCGCCAAGAGTCTCGATACACTTTGCGGTGTAAAAAATTCTCCGCCAGATTTTCCAGCGTTAGAAGCATAATTAGAGATTAGATACTCATAAGCATCCCCAAAGAGATCAATATGGTTATCTTCAAAGTTTCCAAAATCAAGACTTGCAATTCCTTCAAGAATCAGAGTCAATCGCTGATTCCTCTCTGGAACTGTACTACCTAACTTGTTACTTCTGGTATCTACATCATCAAAAAGACCCTTAATGTCATGTTCACTCGCATAACCGATCGCACTAGACTCAATATCATCAAAGATATCTTTTAAATCTGTATTTAAGTGCTCATTTTGGCGAGCAGTTTTGACAACACTGGAAAACAACTGCGAAGGCATAATAAAATAACCCTTGGTTTTAATGGCATCATCTCGAACTTCAGGTGTAATTAAATCTTCAGAAATCTCTTCATAGTTAATTGATTCATCGCCGCCTTCGATATAGGTTTTGAAATTTTCACTAATAAAGCGATAAAATAGAATTCCCAAAATATACTGCTTGAAGTCCCAACCATCTACTGCACCGCGAACATCATCCGCAATTGCCCAAATTTTACGATGCAGTTCCTTGCGTTCTGCATTTTCTTTATTTGCCATTTTTACTTCCCTTATTTAATGTATTATTTCTTCTATTTTATCATATTTTCACTACTAAAAAATTCTCTAGCATTCAATAAATATTATTATTTTTAAATAGTATAAGCTTTTCAACATAAACCTCCTAACTTTACGATAATTTACATCTAAACCCCCATATTACCTATATTCACCCTCACAAAAGCAATCTTCCCCCTTTCTCCTCCAAAATATGGTATAGTAGAACTATACTATCTATGAGGAGTTTACATGTCACAGGATAAACAAATGAAAACTGTTTCTCCCCTTCTGCAGCAAGTTATCAACATCTCATCGATTGTCGGTGGGGTTGGGAGTTTGATTTTCTGTATTTGGGCTTATCAGGCTGGGATTTTGCAGTCTAAGGAAACCCTCTCTGCCTTTATCCAGCAGGCAGGGATCTGGGGGCCACCTCTCTTTATCTTTTTACAGATTTTACAGACTGTCGTTCCTATCATTCCTGGGGCCTTGACATCGGTTGCTGGGGTCTTTATCTACGGCCACATCATCGGAACTATCTACAACTATATCGGCATCGTGATTGGCTGTGCTATTATCTTTTATCTGGTGCGCCTCTATGGGGCTGTCTTTGTCCAGTCTGTCGTCAGCAAGCGCACCTATGACAAGTATATCGGCTGGTTGGATAAGGGCAATCGTTTTGACCGTTTCTTTATCTTTATGATGATTTGGCCCATTAGTCCAGCTGACTTTCTCTGTATGCTGGCTGCCCTGACCAAGATGAGCTTCAAGCGCTATATGACCATCATCATTCTGACTAAGCCCTTTACCCTCGTGGTTTATACCTACGGACTGACCTATATTATTGACTTTTTCTGGCAAATGCTTTGACACATAAAAAATCCGTTTGGTTTCCCAAGCGGATTTTGTGCTTTATTTTGAAACTTCTTTTGCAAGTACAAAGTTCCCAAGAGTAGCAGAACCATTTCCTGCGACTGCTGGTGTTACAATGTAATCACGCACATCTGGTACTGGTAGGTAACCATTGAGAAGAGATGTAAATTTCTCACGGACACGGTCCAACATGTGCTGTTGAGCCATGACCCCTCCACCAAAGACAATCACGTCTGGGCGGAAAGTCACTGTCGCATTAACCGCAGCTTGAGCGATATAGTAGGCTTGGACATCCCAAACAGGGTTATTGAGTTCAATGTTTTCCCCACGAACACCTGTACGAGCTTCCAAACTTGGACCAGCTGCATAGCCTTCCAGACATCCCTTATGGAAAGGACAAACACCCTTAAACTCTTTTTCAATGTCCATTGGGTGTCTAGCAACATAATAATGACCCATCTCAGGGTGACCGACACCTCCGATAAACTCACCACGTTGGATAACACCTGCACCAATCCCTGTACCGATCGTGTAGTAAACCAAGTTTTCGATACGGCCACCAGCATTGTTACGAGCAACCACTTCACCATAGGCAGAGCTATTTACGTCCGTTGTGAAATACATGGGTACGTTGAGGGCGCGGCGGAGAGCACCAAGTAGGTCTACATTTGCCCAGTGAGGTTTTGGAGTCGTTGTGATAAAGCCATAGGTTTTTGAGTTTTTATCGATATCAATGGGACCGAAGGAACCGATGGCAAGACCTGCAAGATTATCGAATTTTGAAAAGAATTCAATGGTTTTATCGATAGTCTCGATAGGAGTTGTTGTAGGAAACTGTGTTTTTTCTACAATGTTAAAATTTTCATCTCCGACAGCACAGACAAACTTTGTACCGCCCGCTTCTAAGCTTCCATATAATTTTGTCATGATAAACCTCTTATCTTTGTTTTCTCTATTATAGCACATTTTAAAGAGCTAGATTTCTCAATATTTTAGATTTTCCTCTGTAAATCTTACCATCCAAGTAAAAACGAACAAACATGATATTTGTTCGTTTTGTTTTTAGATTTGATTTTCGAAGAGGACTAGGCTTTCACTTCGATGATAGCGTCACCCTTGACAACTGAACCGCTTGCGACTGGTGTCACAGAAGCGTAGTCTGCTGTGTTGGTTACGATAACCATTGTTGTGTCATCAAGACCTGCAGCAGCGATTTTGTTTGAGTCAAAGGTTCCAAGAACATCACCAGCTTTAACCTTGTCGCCTTGAGCAACTTTTTGTTCAAAGCCTTCACCGTTCATAGTCACCGTATCGATACCAACGTGGATCAAGATTTCAGCTCCATTTGCTGTCTTCAAACCATAAGCATGTCCTGTAGCAAAGGCGATTGATACTTCTGCATCAGCTGGTGCATAAACTACACCTTGGCTTGGTTTTACAGCAATCCCTTGTCCCATTGCACCACTTGAAAAGACTGGGTCATTAACATTCTCAAGAGCAACTACGTCCCCAACGATTGGAGTTTGGATTGTTTCATTTTGAGGAGCTACTGGAATGTTACCAGTTGTTTCTTCTTGAACCAAACGTTCTGTCGCTACTTCACTAGCAACTTCTTCTTCGTCCTCGTAACCAAACATGTAAGTAAGTGCAAAACCAAGAACGAATGATACAGCTACCATAAGGATGTATTGGAATAATTGACCGTTACCAATGTACAACATTGTACCAGGGATGATGGTGATACCATTACCAGTACCAGCAAGACCAAGGATTGAAGCCAGTCCACCACCGATAGCACCAGCAATCAATGAAAGGAAGAATGGTTTACGGAAACGCAAGTTCACCCCGAAGATAGCAGGCTCTGTAATACCGAGGAAGGCAGAAAGAGCAGCTGGGAAAGCAAGTGTTTTCAGTTTAGGATTTTTAGTTTTGACACCAACGGCAACAGTTGCAGCCCCTTGAGCTGTCATAGCTGCAGTGATAATGGCGTTGAATGGGTTGGCATGATCGGCAGCAAGCAATTGCACTTCAAGCAAGTTGAAGATGTGGTGTACACCTGATACGACAATCAATTGGTGAACCCCACCAATCAAGAAACCACCAAGACCAAATGGCAAGCCAAGAATCGCTTTTGTACCGATAAGGATGTAGTTCTCAACAACATGGAAGACTGGTCCGATGACAAAGAGTCCAAGGATAGACATCACCAAAAGTGTCACGAATGGCGTCACCAAGAGATCCAAGACATCTGGAACCACTTTGCGGAGAGCTTTTTCAAACTTGGCTCCGACCACCCCAATGATGAAGGCTGGAAGAACGGAACCTTGCAAACCAACAACAGGAATGAAGCCAAAGAAGATCATAGCTGTTACTTCACCACCTGATGCTACAGCCCAGGCGTTTGGAAGCGAACCAGAAACCAGCATCATACCGAGGACGATACCAACGGCTGGATTTCCACCGAATACGCGGAAGGTTGACCATACAACCAAACCTGGCAAGATGATGAAGGCTGTATCTGTCAAGATTTGAGTATATGTTGTCACGTCAGCTGGAAGTGTCATTCCAAGAGCAGTCAAGAGACCACGCACACCCATGAAGAGACCAGTTGCTACGATAACTGGGATGATTGGTACAAAGACGTCACCGAAAGTACGGATAGCACGTTGGAACCAATTTCCTTGTTTAGCAGCTTCTGCTTTCATATCTTCTTTAGAAGATGTTGGCAAACCAAGTGCAACCACTTCGTCATACATCTTGTTTACTGTACCAGTACCAAAGATGATTTGGTATTGACCTGAGTTAAAGAAAGCACCTTGAACTTTTTCCAAGTTCTCAATCACTTCTTTATTGATTTTTCCTTCATCTTTGACCATGACACGAAGACGAGTCGCACAGTGAGCTACACTGTTGACATTTTCACGTCCACCCAAGGCATCGATGACTTTTTTTGCAATTTCCTGATTGTTCATTTGCAAAAATCTCCTTATATAAAATTTTGTTCTTGTTTGAAAGCGATTTTATTCGCCCTACGACTATTATTTTATCATGTTTTAGAAATATGTCAAGCGTTTTGCAGAAAAATATTCTATCCACTTAGTGGACACACTTCAAATTGATTGCTTTCGACTGTTTTATCAGGCATTTCTTGAAAAAATAAGTTTGAAATCTTAGTTTAAAAAGGTTTTATTTCATTATCTTTCATATTATCGTGAAAATATGATTGATTTCCTGCTTTTGATTTATGATAAACGTTTGGCAGTTTTTTCTCTTTTTTAACATAAAAGGCTTGCATTTTTAATCGAAAACGGTTACTATTAGAAGTGATAAGATTTTCGGAGGAATGAATGAATGGAATGGACAACCGAGCGTCGTTACAGACTTTATCAAGATTGGACGCAAGAAGAAATTCAACATATAAAGGAAAATATGGCTCAATCTCCATGGCATACTCATTACCATGTTGAGCCAAAAACAGGACTTCTCAACGATCCAAATGGCTTTTCTTACTTTGATGGGAAGTGGGTTGTTTTTTATCAAAACTTTCCTTTTGGTGCAGCCCACGGTTTGAAATCTTGGGTGCAGTTGGAAAGTGAGGACTTGGTTCACTTCACAGAAACTGGAGTCAAAGTTTTGCCTGATACTCTATTAGATAGCCACGGTGCCTACTCTGGTTCTGCCATGCAGTTTGGCGATAACTTATTCCTATTTTATACAGGAAATGTCCGCGATGAAAACTGGATCCGTCACCCTTACCAGATTGGAGCTTTGATGGACAAGGATGGTAAGATTACGAAGATTGACAAGATCTTGATTGACCAGCCTGCTGACTCAACTGACCACTTCCGTGACCCACAAATTTTTAACTTCAAGGGTCAATATTATGCCATCGTCGGTGGACAGGACTTGGAGAAAAAAGGCTTCGTCCGTCTCTACAAAGCTATTGACAACGACTACACAAACTGGCAAGCTGTTGGCGACCTTGACTTTGCTAACGACCGTACTGCCTACATGATGGAATGTCCAAATCTGGTTTTTGTAGGGGAACAACCTGTCCTTCTCTACTGCCCACAAGGATTGGATAAAAACGTTCTAGACTACGATAATATCTTTCCAAATATGTATAAGATTGGGGCTTCCTTTGACCCTGAAAATGCCAAAATGGTAAATGTATCTCAACTTCAAAACATGGACTATGGTTTCGAAGCCTATGCAACTCAAGCCTTCAACGCTCCTGATGGACGTGCTCTAGCTGTTAGCTGGCTTGGCTTGCCTGATGTTTCATATCCATCTGACCGTTTTGACCACCAAGGAACCTTCTCTTTAGTCAAGGAACTCACTATCAAAGACGGCAAACTCTACCAATACCCAGTCGCAGCTATCAAGGACCTTCGTGCTTCTGAAGAACCTTTCTCAAACCGTGCCCAAACCAAGAACACTTACGAACTTGAACTCAACTTGGAAGCTAATAGCCAGAGCGAGATTGTCTTACTTGCTAATCAAGAAGGCAAGGGACTTTCCATCAACTTTGACCTTGTAAATGGTCAAGTGACAGTAGATCGTAGCCAGGCTGGTGAACAGTATGCCCAAGAATTTGGAACTACACGTTCTTGCCCTATCGACAATCAAGCTACTACTGCTACAATCTTCATCGATAACTCTGTCTTTGAAGTTTTCATCAATAAAGGAGAAAAAGTATTTTCTGGTCGTGTCTTCCCACATGCGGACCAAAATGGTATCCTGATTAAATCTGGAACACCAACTGGAACTTACTATGAATTAGATTATGGTCGCAAAACTAACTGATGTCGCCAAACTTGCAGGCGTCAGCCCTACTACCGTTTCTCGGGTTATCAACAAAAAAGGTTATCTCTCTGAAAAAACCATTCAAAAAGTCAATGAAGCCATGCGAGAATTGGGCTAAAAACCCAACAACCTAGCTCGTAGCTTGCAAGGAAAATCAGCCAAATTAATCGGTTTGATTTTCCCTAATATTTCCAACGTTTTCTATGCAGAATTAATTGATAAGCTGGAACACCAACTCTTTAAAAATGGTTACAAGACCATCATCTGCAACAGCGAACACGACTCTGAGAAGGAACGTGAATACATCGAAATGTTGGAAGCCAATCAGGTAGACGGCATCATTTCTGGTAGTCACAACTTGGGAATAGAAGACTACAATCGCGTGACAGCACCAATTATTTCCTTCGACCGCAATCTGTCACCAGACATTCCTGTCGTCTCCTCTGACAACTATGCTGGTGGGGTTCTTGCTGCCCAGACCTTGGTTAAGACAGGCGCCCAGTCTATCATTATGATTACAGGGAATGACAATTCCAATTCGCCAACTGGGCTACGCCACGCTGGCTTTGCATCCGTACTCCCCAAAGCACCTATTATCAATGTTTCCAGTGACTTTTCTCCTGTCAGAAAAGAAATGGAAATCAAGAATATCTTGACCCGTCAAAAACCAGATGCCATTTTTGCTTCGGATGATTTGACCTCTATTCTAGTCATTAAAATTGCTCAAGAATTGGGCATTTCTGTCCCAGAAGAGCTCAAGGTCATCGGTTACGATGGTACCTATTTTATCGAGAATTACTATCCTCAACTGGCTACTATTAAGCAACCCTTGGAAGAGATTGCCTGCCTCACTGTTGACCTTCTCTTGCAAAAAATCGAAGGCAAGGAAGTCGCGACAACTGGTTACTTCTTACCAGTTACATTATTACCAGGAAAAAGTATTTAAGCACAAGAAAACTCAGACCAATTCGTCTGAGTTTTTTATGATCTTAAGTTTTCTAGATAACGCTGGGCAGTTTCTAGATTAAAGGTTTTATCTGCGATGAGGCGCTCGACTAGGGGAGCTACCTCGGATTCACTGGCTCCTGCTAGGAGAGCTAAGGATTTGGCCTGCAATTTCATGTGGCCTTGCTGGATTCCTGTACTCACCAAAGCTTTCAGGGCAGCAAAGTTTTGGGCAAGCCCGATAGCCACGATAATCTGAGCTAATTCTTTGGCAGAAGGATTTCCCAGTAGTTCATGACTGAGGGCTACACGAGGGTTGAGACCGATAGAGCCACCCTTGGTCGCCACAGGCATGGGCAGGGTCATCTCACCAACTAATTCTTCTCTTTCAAGGTCCAGCGTCCATTGACTAAGACCTTGATAGCGCCCGTCTCGACTGGCAAAAGCATGAGCTCCTGCCTCAATAGCACGCCAGTCATTACCAGTGGCTATTAAAATGGCATCTATACCATTAAAAATCCCTTTATTATGAGTAGCAGCTCGGTAAGGATCAGCCTGCGCAAACTGACTAGCCAAAGCTATTTTCTCCGCAATCTCCCGTCCTTGCTCCTTTTGGCGGCTCAAGTAGCGAAAGGCGATACGACAACTTGCAGTCACCAGAGAATCGGTCGCGTAGTTGGACAGGATTCCCATAAGACTTTGACCCTGACTGAGTTCTTCTAAGACTGGTTTCAAGGCCTCCAGCATGGTGTTGAGCATATTAGCACCCATGGCTTCCTGGGTATCGACATGGAGATAAACAACGAGAAAGTCTGTTTCGCCTTTTATCTGCTCTACATGCAAATCACGCGCCCCACCTCCACGTTTAACAATAGAAGGATAGGCTTGATTGGCAAGCTCCAAGAGTTCTGCTTTCTTGCTGGCAATCTTCTCTTGCACTTGTTCAGGATCAGCAACTTGATAAAGGGCTACCTGACCAATCATCCGGCGCTCATGAACCTGAGCAGTAAAGCCACCTGCTCGCTTGATAATTTTACTTGCATAACTGGCCGCAGCAACCACAGAGGGCTCTTCTGTCACATAAGGAACTGTGTATTCCTGACCGTTGACAAGAACCTCTGGAACCATCGAATAAGGTAAAGAAAAAGTTCCCACCACATTCTCACTCAGCTGGTCTGCCACAGTCACACTCATCTGTTCATCCTGCTCCAAACTCTCTTGTCTCTCAGGACTAAGGAGCGCCTGAGCTTTTAACAGCTCTAGGCGCTCTTGGTATGATTTTTTTGAAAATCCATTCCAACTTATCTTCATTATTTTTCAACCTTGCTATAACGGCGTTGGTGGTCGATAATTTCAACCAAGGCAAAATCTTGATTTTCATAGCCAGTAAACTGGGCAGAGTTTGTTTCATCTAACTCTACTTCCTCAAAGAAGACCTTTTCGTAGTCTGCAACAGACAGGGCAGTTCGTTGGTTGAGCTTGTTCAAGCGGTCTTTATCCAGATAAGCTTCATATCCTTCAACCAATTCACCACTGAAGAACTCAGCCACAGCCCCACTTCCGTAACTATAAAGGGCAATTTTATCCCCAGCCTTCAAGCTATCTGTATTTTCCAAGAGAGACAAAAGTCCGAGGAAAAGGGAACCTGTATAGATATTCCCCACCTTTTGACTGTAGAGAATAGACTGGTCAAAATGCTTTTGCAAGAGGTCTTTTTTCTCTTGAGGCAGGCTCTTATCCATGATTTTTTTCAAGCCTTTTAGCGCTAATTTAGGGTAAGGCAAGTGGAAGCATACAGCTGCAAAATCACCCAAAGTAAGCTGGTAGCGTTTTTGATATTCAAGCCAAGTCGTTTTCAAACTATCCAAGTATTGCTGGGTAGAATAAACACCATTTACATAAGGGGTTGTTGAGTAATTTGGACGCCAGAAATCCATGATGTCACGAGTCTGGGCCACATTGTCATTATTAAAGGCCATAATGCGTGGATTTTGTGTAATTAACATGGCCACACTGCCAGCACCCTGAGTTGGTTCTCCTGGAGTTTCAATACCGTACTTGGCAATATCACTGGCAATGACCAAAACCTTGGACTCTGGAGAATTTTCCACATGCAATTTGGCATAATGAAGGGCCGCTGTCGCTCCATAGCAGGCTTCTTTAATCTCGAAACTACGAGCAAAGGGCTGGATGCCCAGCAAACCATGCACAAAGACGGCCGCAGCTTTACTCTGGTCAATTCCTGACTCAGTAGCCACAATGACCATATCAATTTCTGATCTTTCTTGCTCAGTTAAAATAGAATCACTTGCACTGGCCGCCAAGGTCACGATATCCTCAGTTAGGGGCGCAATACTCAATTCCTTGAGCAAGAGTCCTTTGCTTAATTTTTCAGGGTCAATTCCCCTCGCTTCTGCTAAGTCTT
>NZ_DXLC01000015.1:0-1042 GCF_019414905.1 Streptococcus sp.
GGTTTCCGCAGCAAGGACGCCACCGGCGTAGTTATCTGAGGAGACGACAGGGATCTCAGGTGATAGGTTTCGGTCAAAAGCGATGATAGGAGCTGTAACTCGGTTATAATCTTCAATTCCCAGATTATGACTACCAGAAATAATACCATCTACTTGATTGGCTTCTAGCATTTCAATGTATTCACGTTCTTTTTCAGAATCATGCTCGCTATTACAAATAATGGTTTTATACCCATGTTTGAACAGTTCTTCTTCCAGTTTATCGATTAATTCTGCATAGAAGACATGGCTGATTTTTGGGAAGATTAAGCCGATTAATTTGGCTGATTTTCCTTGTAGGCTCCGAGCGATTGTATTAGGCTTGTAGCCCAACTCCCTCATGGCCTCTTTGACTTTTGAGATAGTTTTTTCAGATAAATAGCCCTTTTTATTGATGACTCGTGAAACTGTCGTAGGGCTGACGCCAGCTAATTTGGCGACATCAGTGAGCTTTGCGACCATAGTCTAGTTCGTAGTATGTTCCAGTAGGTGTTCCAGATTTAATCAAAATACCAGTTTGATTAGCATGCGGGAAGACGCGACCAGAGAATACTTTTTCTCCTTTGTTGATAAAAATTTCAAAAATAGAATGATCGATGAAAATAGTAGCAGTTGTAGCTTGGTTTTCGATCGGGCAAGTACGAGTAGTCCCAAACTCTTGGGCATATTGTTCACCAGCTTGGCTACGATCGACAATGACTTGACCATTTGCAATATCGAAAGTAATAGAAAGACCTTTTCCTTCTTTATCTGCTAGGAGAACAATCTCACTTTTGCTATTAGCTTCAAAGTCTAATTCTAACTCGTAGCAATTATTGGTTGTTTCCTTGTTTGTAAACTCGGATGAAGTGGAGCGAAGCTCTTTTACAGCTTCAACTGGATATTGATAAAGTTTACCGTCCTTAATACTTAGCTCTTTGACCAAAGAGAAAGCTCCTTGGTGGTCATAACGATCAGATGGATAAGCGACATCTGGTAGACCTAACCAGCTAACAGTTAAGGC
>NZ_DXLC01000150.1:0-3504 GCF_019414905.1 Streptococcus sp.
GGATTACAGCATTACCAAGCTGTATATGACAGGCCATTCACTAGGAGGCTATCTAGCTCAAATAGCAGCAGTTGAAGCTTATCAGAAATATCCTACTTTTTATAATAATGTTTTGAAAAAAGTGACAACATTTAATGCACCTAAGGTCATTACTTCAAGAACAATCTGGAATGCCAAAAATGGTTTCTGGGATGTAGGACTAGAAAGTCGGAAGCTTGCTGTAAATGGAAAAATTAAACATTATGTAGTGGATAACGACAATGTGGTTACATCTGTGCTACAAAATGATAGTGATGTTGTGACATCTACAGGAAGTGCCAATGTTAAACACCGTTCGCGTGGCTATTTTGAAAGCCGCATGAATGATATTCCAAACTTTAATATTGGAAAACGAACAACATTGGACAAGCAGGGTTACCGTGATCCAAAACTGGAAAAAATTTCTTTCTTTAAGAAACAACAAGTCCCTCTGTCATCTAGTCAACCAAGCGCTGAACCTCTTGAAAATATAGCTCTAGGGAAACGGGTTACCCAAAGTTCGACAGCTTTTGGAGGTGACGCTAGAAGGGCTGTAGATGGAAAAGTTGATGGGAATTATGCTCATCATTCTGTAACGCATACAGAGTTTCAATCTAAACCTTGGTGGCAAGTCGATTTAGACAAGGAAGAAACGATTCGTCAAATCAATATCTATAATCGAACAGATACTGCTCAGGATAGGCTTACCAATTTTAATGTGATTTTTTTAGATAGTTCTGGAAAAGAAATTGAAAGAAAGCGCATTGCATCTCTGAAAGATATCTCTGCACAAATTGCAATTGACTATAAAAAAGCTCGTTTTGTCCGTATTGAGTTAGATGGTTACAATGCTCTCAGTCTCGCAGAAGTTCAAGTCTTGCGTGCTGAGAATATCGCATGGAAAAAGCAAGCACGCCAAAGTTCTACCGAGTTTGGAGGAGATGCTAGTCGTGCTCTAGATGGAAATACCAATAGTAACTACAGCCAGCAATCAATTACTCATACAAAATTTGAAAATCAGCCTTGGTGGGAAGTTGATTTAGGTCGTACAGAACAGGTAGGACTTGTCCGTCTTTATAATCGTGGAGATGGCGAACTTTCCAAACGTTTGGCAGATTTTGATGTGATTTTATATGATGAAAAAGGGACAGAAGTTACTAGAAAATATGTTTCTCGTTTAGAAGGAAATCGTCTAGATCTTCAGTTGGATGGCAAGTTGGGTCGCCGTGTCCGTATTCAATTGCGTCAGAAAAATCAAGCTCTCAGTCTTGCTGAAGTAGAAGTATTTCGATTTATAGCTAAGAATGCTGTGACAACACCAACTTCTAAGCCAGTACAAGTGTTAAATTACACTCCTGTAAAAGATAAAACCCTAACTATTCAGCATAGTGGAGCTTACATTGCACGTTATTCTATAACTTGGGAAGAAGTTACAGTAGATAAAAATGGTCATTCAGTTGTTCGAAGTCATTCTTGGGAAGGAAATGGACGTAATCAGACTGCAGGTTTTGTCCTCAACCTCCCAATTAAAGAAAATATGAGAAATCTTCGAATTAAGATCGAAAAGAGAACAGGTCTTATCTGGAATAGATGGCAAACAATCTATGACAACAGCCCTCTTCTCGCCCAACCACATCGGAAAATCACTCATTGGGGTACGACATTGAATTCCAAGGTGAGTGACGATGATGTCTTGTAATCTGATGATACAATGACAGTTAGTTTGTCTAGTTTATAAGAAAGTACTACCTGAGCTTGAATAGAACTCAGGTAGCTCTCTGTGAAAGAACAAAATGAATACTCAATGAAAATCAAAGAGTAAACTAGGAAACTAGCCGCAGGCTGCTCAAAGCACTGCTTTGAGGCTGTAGATATAACTGACGAAGTCAGCTCAAAACACTGTTTTGAGGTTGCAGATAGAGTTGACGTGGTTTGAAGAGATTTTCGAAGAGTATAAACAGAAAGGTAGAGCGCGTGTTTGGATTTGAACACGAGTAGAAATTCGTACCTATAAGATGCTTGGAACAGATGTGGTCGGAATGTCAACTGCTCCTGAAGTTATTGTTGTAGCCTACTCAGGTTTGAAACTTCTAGGAAGTTTATGTATTACTAACTATACTACTGGTTTCAAAGAAGAGATTAACCACGGAGAGGTTATAGAAGTGACTGAGTGTGTTAAAGGTGATTTTAAAGGCTTACTTAAAACCGTTTTTGCTGAATTATTACTATGTTAAAAGAATTGAGGAGTATTTTTCAGAAAATCCCTTATAATCTTAAATTATTCCTAGCAGTCATTTTGCAAGGAATAGTTTCAGGTTTATCTGGTATTTTGTTACATTATCTTTTAAAGATGATAGAGGGGATAGCTTTTGGTCAATCAGAGCATCAAACTGTATTCTTGACAGATGGAGTTTCCTCCTCGCGGATAGGATTAAGTTTAATAATCGTGGGTGTCAGCTCATCTTTGGTCTGGTATTTCTTGCAAAAAGAATCACAGATTTTTTCCATTAAAGCACAGATGAAGGATGAGATTTCACAATACAAACTTCATTTTTTAAGACAGCTATTTCATTCAATTTGGCAGATTATTGCAGTTGGCGGGGGAGCACCTATTGGTAAAGAAGCTGCGCCACGAGAGATTGGAACTCTATTTGCAGGACCAATTGGAAAAATATGTTTTCTCTCTAAGAAGGATCAAATCTTTCTCCTTGCTTGTGGTGCTGGTGCTGGTTTAGCAGCTGTCTATCAGGTTCCATTAACAAGTGTCTTCTTTGTTTTTGAAACTCTAGGAATTGCTCTATCTATTAAACGATTTATCTTAGTCGGTTTGACTACCTATGTGTCAACCTATACAGCAGGCTTGGTTATTTCAGATCAGGCTCTCTACCAGATTCCAGCGATAACATGGTCATTAAAGGAAACGTGGATTATTCCCTTATTACTTCTTTTCTTAACCCCACTAGCTTGGCTTTTTGGTCGCTTGAGTAAAGAAGTGTCTTCAAACAGAATAAAAGATAAACGAATACTTCTCACATTGCCTACAGCTTTTCTTTTTCTTGCTGGGTTGGCAAGTTATTTTCCACATCTACTTGGAAATGGACGTATGATGGCTCAGGAAGTATTGAATGGTAGCGATGGCAAAACAGTATTCCTCTTGTTTATCCTAAAAGCACTGGTCGTTCTTATTACTCTGTGGGCAGGGGCCTATGGTGGTACACTTACGCCATCTTTTGCCTTGGGGATGGCTGGAGCTGCTCTCTTTGGAATGATTCTAGGTGGGGATAGCCAGCCAAGCATTTTGCTTATGGGATCTGTTTGCTTTTTGTCTGTGACCTTGAGGGCTCCCTGGTCTGCAACTGGATTAGTAATAGGTTTCACTGGGCTAGGTATAGATTCTCTTCCGTATCTCTTAGTAACAGCTGTTTTAGCCTATGAATTTGCAAAAATATTAGACCGTTTTTCTTGGGCTAGCATACTGTGTCAGAA
>NZ_DXLC01000151.1:0-1066 GCF_019414905.1 Streptococcus sp.
TTACAAAAGAACTTTCAGAACAAATGAAAAACGGCTACTTTTTAGAAGGTTTTGTCTTCTTTAAGGATGCCAAGACTCAAAAGGATTTGGTTAGCATTCCTTATATTGGTTTTAAAGGGCAGTACCAAGATTTACCTGGTATTGAAAAACCAGTTTATGAATTTACTGGAAGTGAAAAACCTTTCTACTATTACAAAAATGAAAAAGACGACAATCCGGTTAAGGATCCAGGAAATCATTTTACTGCCTTAGTCAGCACCATCCGTAAAGATGGGGAAGATAAACAGGTGGTTCTGGGAGAAACAGAGGATCGTTATGATGGAAAAGCTCTCGCATTTTCTCCAAATAAGGATGGAAACTTAGATTCGGTTAATTTAAATGCGGTCGTTTTGAGAAACGTTGATAATATTCACTTGGCTGTCTATAAGGCAGATGATTTGAAACGGGAACATCCAATTTTTGAAAAAGGCAATGAAAGTCAGAAAAAATCGGACTATGGATGGAGAATTAATGAACGGAGCAAACTCCTTTCAGCTAGCCATTGGGCAGGAACAGATCAAAAAGGTCAAGTAGTTCCTGATGGAGAATACCAATACGTCCTTACCTATCGACCAAGCACTCCAGGTGCAAAACCACAAGAAATTATCTTGCAGGTGAAGGTAGATAACCAAGTTCCTCAATTAGCCTCGACAAAAGATTTGTATGACCCTACTTCTCGCGTCTTTAAGCCAGGAGCTATCATTGAAGAAGGTAGCGGTTTAGCTGGAAAATCCTTGACCTACCAAAAGGATGGGGAAACCGTTGAACTTTCTCCAAATCAAGATGGCAACTATCGTATCCCTGAGGGGGTTGATTTGACTACGGTTCGCTTCTCTATTTGGGACAAGGTTCACAATGCCAATATCTTAACACTTGAAGGGAAACCAGCTCCTGTTTCAACAGAAAAAGAAAATACCAAACCGAAAGAAGAAACAGGCTCTGAAACAAACAAACCAGCTACGGATGGTCGCTTAGAGGTTCGGATTGTTGATGAGGAAGGAAATGCAGTTTCGCAATATGCTGAAAT
>NZ_DXLC01000152.1:0-4232 GCF_019414905.1 Streptococcus sp.
TAGTCCTCTATTTTACAATGTTTTGCACAATGAACTTGGTAACGCGAATAAATATAGACTTGAGAAATTAGAGGATGGAACATATCTAATGCCCAATCAAAGGAAAGACTCTCCCTTTGCCTACCATTTATTTCTATGTGAACAAATTACTCAGGCGATAGAAAATGGTAATATTCAAAAATTTCATTTTAATTTTCTACGGAATTTGTATGAAAAAACATCGACTTTTTTAGGATATAAAGACTGGAAAGAGTTGTTTCCGCAAGATGCTGATGATAGTGTGAAGAATGCTTACAAAAAAAGGATTTTAGATTTTGCAAGTCATTCTAAACATTCAGCTGATGAAGTTGCTGAATTAAATCCTGAGCACAAGAAAATGTTGACTTATCTTTTTAATGATTTTATAGAGCGATACCATTTTTATAAAAAGGAGTAATTATGTCTGAAAGTACACTCACTACAGCTATTGTTGAGTCAGATAATTTTATCATTTTAGAAAAGTATACCAAGTTAGAACAGCCTAGTCAGTATCAGACCGAGGCGGACTTGGAGAAGGAACTGATTGCTGACTTGCGCCAGCAAGGATACGAGTACCTTACTTATTTAGCGACCCCAGAGGCGCTTTTGGCTAATCTCAAGATCCAGATGGAAGTTCTGAATAATGTGGTTTTTACAGATGCTGAGTGGTTGCGCTTCTTGGATGAGTATCTCAATAAACCCAGTGACAGTTTGATTGATCGTACCAGAAAACTTCATGACAACTATATTTATGATTTTATCTTTGATGATGGGCATATCCAGAATATCTATCTATGGGATAAGAAAAATATTAGTCGAAACAAACTGCAAGTCATTAATCAAATGAAGCAAGTTGGCACCAGTAGCAATCGTTATGATGTAACCTTGTTGGTAAATGGATTGCCTCTGGTACAAATTGAGCTTAAAAAACGAGGAGTTGCGATTCGAGAGGCCTTTAATCAGGTGCATAGATATAGTAAAGAGAGTTTCAATGGGGAGAATTCTCTCTTTAAGTACCTTCAGATTTTTATCATTTCAAACGGAACGGATACTCGGTATTTTGCTAATACGACCAAGCGAGATAAGAATTCTTATGAGTTTACCATGAACTGGGCTTTGAAAAATAATAATCCTATTAAGGACTTGAAGGACTTTACAGCAACTTTCTTAAGTCAACAGACCTTGTTAAATGTCTTGATAAATTATTCTGTCTTTGATACTAATGACACTCTTCTCATCATGCGTCCTTATCAGATTGCGGCAACTGAGAGAATCATTTGGAAGATACGTTCAGCTATTGCTTCAAAAATCAAAAGCGGTCCTGATACAGGTGGCTATATTTGGCATACTACCGGTTCAGGGAAGACCCTGACAAGTTTTAAAGCTGCTAGACTTGCTACTGAGATGGAAGAAGTGGATAAGGTTTTCTTTGTGGTGGACCGCAAGGACTTGGATTATCAGACTATGAAAGAGTACCAGCGATTTTCACCTGACTCAGTCAACGGTTCAAATAGTACTGCAGGACTCAAACGCAATATCGAGAAAGATGATAATAAAATTGTCGTGACGACTATTCAAAAGCTTAACAACTTTATGAGCAGCGAGAGCCAGCATGAAATTTATCAAAAGCAAGTGGTTTTCATTTTTGATGAATGTCATCGTTCTCAGTTTGGTGAAGCGCAAAAGCGACTCAGACAGAAATTTAAGAAATATTGCCAGTTTGGTTTTACGGGTACACCGATTTTACCAGACAAGTATGATGCCTCTGGTAAACTAATTCGAAAGGGAAATGCATTAGGGACAGACACGACCGTATCTGTTTTCGGTCGTGAGTTACATGCCTATGTGCTAACTGATGCGATTCGAGATCAAAAAGTTCTGAAGTTCATGGTGGATTATAATGACGTTCGTCCGCAGTTTAAGTCAATTGAAAGCGAACAGGACTTAACCAAGTTATCTGCGGCTGAAAATAAGAAAGCACTGCTTCATCCGACTCGAATCACTGAAATATCTAGATATGTCTTAGATCATTTTGATCAAAAAACGCATCGATTAACTGGTAAAGGTTTCAATGCTATGTTTGCTGTTTCAAGTGTTGATGCAGCAAAAGCCTACTATCAAGAGTTGCAAAATCAGCAAAAAGATTCTGAAAAACCATTGAAGATTGCGACTATCTTTTCCTATGCCGCGAATGAATCTCAGGCAGCTATTGGTGAAATTGACGATGAGAGCTTTTCACCGGCAGATTTAGCGGATATTAGTAGTAAAGAATTTTTGAGCAGCTGTATAACTGATTATAATCAGTTGTTTGGCACTAATTTTACTATTAACGGTAATGATTTTCAGAATTACTATCGTGATTTGGCTAAACGTGTCAAAAATCGGGAAGTGGATCTCTTAATTGTAGTTGGGATGTTCTTGACTGGTTTTGATGCACCGACTTTAAATACTTTATTTGTGGATAAAAATCTGAGATATCATGGTTTAATCCAAGCTTTTTCACGCACCAATCGAATTTATGATGCTACTAAGTCATTTGGGAATATTGTAACCTTCCGGGATTTAGAGAAGGCTACAACTGATGCTATTAAGCTATTTGGAAAGACTGAGACAGCAGAAGTCTTGCTTGAACGTTCTTATCAAGAGTATATGACAGGCTTTACGGAGGCTGGTGAAGAGCAAAAAGGTTATATGGACGTTGTTCAAGAGTTGCAAGAAAAATTCCCGTACCCGCAAGCTATCATTAAAGAGCGTGATAAGAAAGAATTTGTATCTTTGTTTGGTCAATTTCTTCGTTTAGATAATATCTTACAAAACTACGATGATTTCATGAGTCTACGAGCTTTACAAGAACTTGATATCTTAGATGATAAGGCTGTAGAGGCTTTCAAGGAACGTTTCCATGTGGATGATGAAACTTTAGAGGAGTTATCTAGGTTAGACATCCCAAGTACTAGGGAAATTCAAGACTACCGTTCAACCTATAATGACATTAAGTCATGGTATGAGAATGAACGTCGTAATCAGGAAGATAGCGAATCTAAAGTTGATTGGGATTCGATTGTTTTTGAAGTTGAATTATTAAAATCCCAAGAAATCAATCTGGATTATATCTTAGAGCTCATTTTTGAGACTAATAAAAAGGTTTCAGATAAGGATGAACTTGTTTCGGAAATTACTCGGACGATTCGAGCAAGTCTTGGCAATCGAGCTAAGGAAGATTTGATAGTCGCTTTCATCCATGACAGTGATTTAGATAGTTTTGCTGATAAATCAGATATCATTGAACAGTTCTTTATTTTTGCGCAAAGTGAGCAGAAAAGGGAAGCAGATGAGTTGATACAGACTGAGGGATTAAATGAACAAAGTGCTAAGCGCTACATACAAGCTTCGTTGAAGTATGAGTATGCTAGTGAAAATGGGAATGATTTGAATGAAGCTCTGCCGAAAATGAGCCCACTAAATCCACAATATCGTACAAAAAAACAAACCGTTTTCCAAAAGATCAGTCGTTTTGTTGAAAAATTCAAGGGAATTGGTGGAGAAATTTAAGAATCATTTGATTGAGTAACGAAATAAATCTGCCTAAACAATAAAAAGTAGCTATCAAATGTACTTAATAGCTACTTTTTTATTATTCTATTTTCTGCTTTTAGGAAATTGTTTCTATCGTTTTTGAGAATCTCAAAATATTCTTGGAAGGTGGCAGATTCTATATTTTTCAAGTGAATCAGCCAGAAAAAGCTAGAAGAACTTAGTGGAGTAAGCCAGCCTGTCATAGCTAGGATGGAAACAGGCAAGACTAGCCCCCAGTTGGACACAGTCTTGAAAGTTTTAGCCAGTTTAGGAAAGACATTAGCAGTCGCCCCCTCGAACAGAGAAAGAGTTGAAAGGAAGAAGTTGGAAAACTTTAACAAATTTAACAGTTATAGTGCCTCAAGTGTATAATATAGAAAAATTATGCTTTATTTATATCAAGTGCGAACGAAGTGAGCTTTTAGCGGATATTTCCCGCTATAGTGGTATTCTAGATAATAATTTATTATTATCTAGAACGGAATTTTTGAGACATTCTGGCTCAAAAATTAGGGATGAAATTACGAAGTAAGTTGCTCCCGTCCGCACTTTTCAGGGAAATATCAGAATTACAAAAGAAAAATCAACCTATAGTCTTTTCTAATAACAAGCCATAGTCACTTATAAGAATTACTAAT
>NZ_DXLC01000153.1:0-2286 GCF_019414905.1 Streptococcus sp.
AGCTTTGGCTGGTAAAGGTTTTGTACAAGCAATCTCTGAGGATGAGGGCTTGCGCCAAGGTGTTACTACTTATCAAGGTTACTTAACCAGTCTTCCAGTAGCCCAAGGTCTCGATAAAAACCATACTCCAATTGATGAACTCATCTAAAAAATCTAATTATCAGATAAAAGAAAGAGCAATTCCACCTGAACTGCTCTTTTTTGCTATTCTGTTTCTTCTTGGACTTCTTCACGCTCTTCATTTTTAACTGGAGCTGGTTCATAAGCTCGGATAATCTGAGCGACAACTGGATGGCGAACCACATCCTTATCTGAAAAATGAACAAAGTCAATCTGGTGAATGTTCTTGAGTTTTTCTTGGGCATCAATCAAACCTGACTTGACATTACGTGGCAGGTCAATCTGGCTGATATCTCCATTGACAATCATCTTAGAATGAAAGCCTAAACGCGTCAAGAACATCTTCATCTGCATGATGGTCGTATTTTGTGCCTCATCGAGAATAACAAAGGCATCATCCAAGGTCCGTCCACGCATGTAGGCAAGGGGCGCAATCTCAATAATTTCACGCTCCATGAGACGAGTCGTCTGGTCTTTTCCCAGAATCTGATACAAGGCATCATAAACAGGTCGAAGGTAAGGATCCACTTTCTCCTTAAAATCACCTGGAAGAAAACCTAGACTCTCTCCTGCTTCCACCGCTGGACGTGTTAAGATAATCCGTTTGACTTGCCCACGTTTAAGGGCAGTCACTGCCAAGGTCACTGCAAGAAAGGTCTTCCCTGTCCCTGCGGGTCCGATTCCAAAGGTCACATCATGCTGTTTGACACTGTCCACATAAAGTTTTTGACCCAGTGTTTTGACACGGATAGGCTTCCCTGTATTATCTTTGATGATTTCTTCTTCGTAAAGGGCGACAAACTTGTCGATTTCATCGTTTTTGACCATGCTAATCGCAGTCACCACATCTGGCGTACCGACAGTCATCCCACGATTTACCAAGACCATGAGGGCTTGAATAACCTGACGAGCTTCCTCACAAGCAGTCTCCTCTCCCAAAACCTGGACAATCTCCGTACGAGCATGAATCACCACATCAAGCTCTTCTTCCATCAAACGAAGATGGCGTTCATTGGAACCAAAAAGATGAAACAGGTCATCTGGATGACTCAGTTGAATGTCTATTGAATGTTCCTTCAAATAAAGAACCTCTCTAATCCTTTTATTTCTTTTTATTATAGCAAAGGGATGGAGAAATTACTAGCCCAAACCCAGTGAATCATGCTAGTGTTCTAAGTATTCTTGCCAGATAGCATCAAAGTCTCCTAGGTTAAAAGAGAAGCTGGCATGCTCCTCCAAAAAGCGACTGACCTCATCAAAATCATCTGTGTGTTTTGGAAAGGCTGACTCTTCAAAAGCGAGGTCTGCTAAGATAGCCTTGGGACTGTTACTTTTAGGATTGCGCTCAGTCATGAGCCAAGTGTAAAATGATTTTCTCAATTCTTTCTCCTATCAAGACTTTTTTTGATGAAACTTTTCTGATTTTTAAAAATTACTGGACTTAGCCTCTGACACATAGTGGTTTATAAAATCCGTTTTCGCATCTGTATAGGCGTCTCGATTGTGTTCAAATTGTTTCCACAAACTGAGTTTTAATTCCTGATACGCTTGGGCGATATCTGGATGCTGGCAGAGATAATCTCTAAAATAAATCTCGTTATGATCTCCCGTCATTCGCAAATGTAAATGAAAAACTTTCTCAGCAAATCCCTGCTCTGTATATCCTTTATTTAGCGAAATCCTGTTAGGACTCTCCGACATCACTAGCCACCCATTCTTCACCAATAAATCCCTAACTCTTGCTAAATCCTCTATTCTACCTACTTCTAACAGAATATCAACGATATTTTTGGCCCAAATATTAGGGATAGCAGTGCTACCGATATGTTCTATTCTTTTAATAACATTTGCACCCAATATTTTTTTCAGACTTGTTTTCTCCAATTCATACCAGTCTTTCCACTCTGACTTGTGCTCTACTAGAAAAATAGGAAAAAGTTGCCAGAGTTCCTCTAAACTCATTTCTTCAAATTTCTTTATCATGTCTATAAGACCTAAATCAACTCTGTTCCAAACTGGTCTTGCTTGATTTTGCCAGCCTTCATCAAGCCACCAAGTGCCTTTTTAAACTGACCTTTTGAAATACCGAAAGTAGCCTTGATATCATCTGGTGATGACTTATCATTCAAGGTCATGAAACCGCCATTGCTTTCCAAGTAGCTCAAA
>NZ_DXLC01000154.1:0-3889 GCF_019414905.1 Streptococcus sp.
TTTAATTTTCATGTTTTTTACTCCTTTTGTACTTAATTGATTTTTCTGTCCCCTTTTTTATACGCTTCTTACAAATTTTATACACTTGTTTTTAAAAGTGTATAAAAAATAAAGTCAGTAATGCCAAGGTTTTTGCTATTGTTTTATACACTTTATACGCTTTATACATTAAAATAAAAACATATATAGGGATAATAGGGACCCCATTTTTAAAACATAATATAAGGAAATTTTTTTATTTCCGTGTTTTTCGTATAAAGTGTATAAAACCCTTGATATGACAACGTTTTTAAGTGTATAAAATTTTTGCCCTACTGTGTAAAGTGTATAAAATTCTTATTTTCTTTTCCTTCTCTTTTTGTACTCTGGCCAATGGTTGTAATACCCGCGTTCATTCTTTGGCTTTTTCTGCTTTTCGGGTGTTGCCCTACCATTAGCATAGGCTACGCTTGCAAACGGCGGTAGGTCTTCTTTAGGATAAAAACCTTTATGGATCTGTTGCCCTGCAGGGATAACCTTCTGGCCAACTGCGAAACCTTCAGGCAGGTTGCTTTTGATTTCTCGATGTAAGCCCATTTCTGACCTGTTTTCTTTAATACCATAGTATTCTAGGAAACCTTTCCAAACGTGATAGACAAAACTATTAGGAATAAACTCACTTGTCAATTCATCAGTAAAAAACTTAGAAACAAAATCAATAACGGGGTTCATGTCTTTATGGTGTTCTTCAAGTATTTCAATAGACTTCGTAGGGTTAATGTCAGCGATTGGTGTTTCAATAGCCAACTTAACCAGGTACTCCAGCACTTCTTTGCGGTTAATGTAATCGTCTTTGATAGCCTTGTTAGGATTACCTTTGAATATTTTGGTAAAAGGTAAAATTCTAAATCGCCTATCAATAGCTGATTTATCCCCGTTCATTCTTGGTAAACCATTAGAAGATTGTACTACCGTCATATTAAGGCGTATGCTATAAGGGCGTTTCCCTTTGTCCTCTATGGTCATTATGTCGCCTGTTGCTAAGCTAAACATATCTGAAGTGTCTCTAATTACTGCGTCCTTTTGTACATCATCACCGATTACAAGCGACTTTCCCAATAATATAGACGTTGAAAATTGACTTTTTGTTAAACCAGTGATCTTCAAACTTGCCACATTTTCCATACCAACTAGGTTTATAAGTAACTGCTGAAAAGTTCCTTTTCCTGTTCCACCTTCACCGAAAAGCCAAAAGATTTTTTGCAAAGACTGCCCTGTGACGCTTGCTTTTATAATCTGGATAGCAAGGTTATAAAGCTCCTTGTCACCGTCAAACAACTCTAAAAGCCAAGCTGTCGGCTTCCAGCCGTTAATTATAGGCTCTTCTGCTCCAGGGCTATAACCTGTTTTTATCTTTCTTGTTGCTGTAATCTCTGGTGTCGTTTCTTCAAAAATGCCTGTCTTAGCATTGTATAGCTGTTTCCCAATTACAGTATAATTGCCTTGGATTTCCCTCATTTGGCTCTGTCTAGCTATTTTATAAAGCGTGTCAAATGCCTGTTTTTCCGTTGCGTTTGGATAAATGACAGAAATAAGATCTTGCAAAAATTCATTATCCTCTAACCAGATACCAAAATCAGGATTATAGAAATATAATGGGGCTTTTTGCCCTTGTGCCTCTGGCTTAATTCTAATAAATCGGACGTACTTTTTTAACATAATAGCAACTCCCAGCGGATTAGTTGGTAAGGCCTTACTGCTCTTTTCCTCGCCTTTCTGCTGGGCTAGTTCTTCATGCTGGGCCTCGGTCAACCTGCCTGCCTTTACATTTTCAAGGTGTTTGCTGTCTGCCATAACTTCTTCATAAGCTTGCTGATAAGCCTTGTCCTTGATTTCTTGACACTCTTTGATAAGCTGTCCCCTAACACCTTTGAAAGTCTTAAAGTGCTTATCTTCGCTTTCACGCGCCTCTAAGATTTCACTTTCTAGGTTTCCTAATTCTTCTAGTTCTATGGTTCTATCCTCTCTTTCTATATTCAGCCCGTGCTATACTGCTAAAAGTGCGGTCTAGCTCTTCAATAGGCAATGGTTCAACTGTCACGCTATTAGCTATCTTTGTCAGCTCGTAGGCGGTCTCTAGGTCGCAATCAACCCACTTATTAAAGAGTAAACCTACAAAGCGTGTCAGTGCTACGTTGCGCCCTCCCTCATCTCCAAAGCCATTAAAAAGCGTGTCAATAATTCTCATGGTCATTGACCTCTGGCCACTTGCTCTAGGCTTGTAACGCTCCGTAGTTTCTTGCTTCGCTCTTGGTTCAACCTTGGGGACTGGATAATCTAGGCCATGCTCCACAACCTTTTGATAACTTGCTGGGTCGCCTGTTGTTACTGGTAGCCCTTGGAGTTGTGACCAGGTTAGACTGACCATGTCAAAGGGTAGCCCAATCTTGTCCGCTATCTCCTTAACTACCTGCTTATAGGTTGCCTCATTCATCACGTTGTTAGGCTTCACTACAAGGCGAAAACGGGGCTTTTCTAAGCTATGTTTGATAGTCGGGTATAAGATATAGGAGTAGCCAAATAAAGCGCTAGAAACAGCCTTTATAAAGCCCTCAGACGTCCCCTGTATATCGTCATAATCAAGGAAAATCAAATCCCGATAGATTAGACTGGAGTTGTTTCGCTTGTAACTGCCATGCTTTTCTGGTGTCACTTTGCCACTTATACAGTAAGGCGCTTGTGTACGTTTAAATTCTTCAATGTTTGCCCCTTCAGGGACTACCAAAGGCTTAAAGCGTTCAATGTACTGGAACGGCTCAATTTTATCAAATGGATAGACAAGATTACCCTGAAAGCCTCTAGCCTCGTAAATCGTCATATCAGCTCCCTTTCCGACGTTTCTTCCTCAGTTTCTTCAGTTGTTTCCGTTCTTTGAGTTGCTTCAACTTTGGGCGTCTGACCTTGGTTTTATCTTCCTTGGCTAACTTCATACCAGCATAAGCTGGCTCTGTCATGTATCTACCCATTTTCTACCCCCAGAAACTTCCAGATGTCAGTTATTTTATAGTAAACCTTTCTTGTATCTTCAAGCGGTGGATGGTATCGTCTTAGCCCTGCTTTTTCCCATTTTTGGAGTGTCATATATTTTATATCTAACTCGTCCATGACTTCCTGGGCTGATATTAAGCCTGTCAGTCGTGGTTTGAGTCTATCACGCGCTTCATGGTATCTTTCCACTACCTCCAGAATGCCATGCACTAGGTCTTGCTCACTTTCTCGGCTTAGGCTAAACATATCCGCCCACCTCCTTCAAGGTTTCTTTGTAGCTTTCTAGGTCGCTGTTCATCAACACCGCTAGGCGCTTTTCTTCTTCTCGTATCTGATTGTAAAATGTTTTTGCTCCGTCCAGTAGCTCCTCTTTGTTAGCTGGGATAAAATATCCTCTAAATGTCCCATGGCGAACCCCAACAATAGGAACGCTATGGCGCGTGATTAGACGGCTGATAATATCTTGCACGGTTCTTTCTGCTAGCTTAGTGATCAGGCTGATTTCTGCCCCTGTTATGGAGTTCTCAGCCCCTACCTTGATTAGTCTTAATACTCGTTTGTCATTCTCTGATAGACTCATTCAGTTCCTCCTCTCCTTTGCTTTTATTCACAAAGGTTATTTGTCCGCTCACTACCCCTTGCAAAATATCTTTTTGAGTTTCTATGATTGTATCCAAGGTTTTCAAAATAGCTGTCTTAGTCTCTAAATCAAACGCTTGTTTTGTCAACAAGCCCATAGTTACAGCTAACTTTGTTGCATTGTCCATACACGTAGCTAGAAAAATATCTTTAGTAAAATAAGGTTCATCTGGTATTTTTTCACTATCAAGGTATATCTTCACTATGTAACTCATTTCATCCC
>NZ_DXLC01000155.1:0-2963 GCF_019414905.1 Streptococcus sp.
CTTTCTCTCCCCTTCCGCCCTCTTTTCCTCCCCCCACAAGGCCTGCCCCCGCCACATTGGCGATAGAACTGGCCGCAACAGCTTCCTTATAGGACAATTTCTTAGGCAAGACACCACGGCTGTCTCGAGTACGCAATTCATAGTTTGGAATGTAGGCTAGGAAATCACACTCTGGGAAGTCTGCTACGATAGCTGAAACTTGCCCATCAACAGAGCTCGCAACAACGAGATTACCATAAATAGCAGGAGCCACATTGTCAGGATGTCCTTCAATCTTGGTCGCTAATTGCAATTTTTCATGGTCTGACAAGTTGAGCTGGCCCAGTTGGTTGGCTAGTTCAATACCAGCAACAATAACCGAGCTAGAAGAACCCAAGCCACGCGCCAAGGGAACATCACTGGTCATTTTCAAACGTCTTGGGTGCAAGTCTGGTACAATTTGCAAAGCGATTTTGAGCAAGAGATTACGTTCGTCATGTGGAATCCATTTGCCAATCTGGTGTTCAATCAACCACTCATCTCGTTCTTCACAGACCTCGATTTGAAGGTACTTGGTTACAGCTACACCGACCGAGTCAAAACCTGGCCCGATATTGGCACTGGTTGCAGGTACAATAATCTTCATCTTATTCTCCTAGCACCTTGAAGGTATTCAAGAGGTCGAATTCTGAAACCTTCTTCAATTCAGCTGAGACATTTTCAAGTTGAGATTTATTAATCTTGTGTGTAATGATAACGACACGCGCCTTGTCACCCTCTTTTCCGTCTTGGAGGATTTGCTTGAAGGAAATATCTTGAGCATTAAAAATTTCAGCCAACTTCAAGACCTGACCTTTTGAGTCTGGTGCCAAGATTGAGAAGTAGTAGTTTGCTTTAACATCCTCAGGATTTGCCAAGACCAAGTCACGGCTGTATTCGTTGAAGTCTTTACCGATGGTTCCATCATTCAGGCGACGAACGATACGAACAATATCAGCTACAACACTTGTTGCAGTTGGTTTTTGACCAGCACCTGGTCCGTAGTACATAGACTCACCAATACCGATAGATTCTACAAAGACAGCGTTCATTACGCCATTCACACTAGCAAGTGGATGCGCTTTAGGAAGGAAAGTTGGAGTTACTTCTGCAGCAATTCCTGAAGGAGTTTCCTCAATAGAACCAACCAATTTCACTACATAGCCAAGTTCTTGGGCTACAGCTACGTCTTCTGGTGTGATGTTGCGGATTCCCTTGTGGGCTACATCGTCAAATGCAACCTCCATACCAAAAGCAAATTGGCTCAAAATAACCATCTTGTAGGCTGCATCAATCCCATCTACGTCATTCGTCGGATCGCTTTCTGCAAAACCAAGTCTCTGCGCTTCCGCAAGAGCATCATCGTAAGACCAGCCTTCTTCCACCATCTTGGTCATCATGAAGTTAGAAGTTCCGTTGACTACTCCAAGCACGCGCGTGATTTTATCAGAAGCCAATGAATTTGCCAAAGTACGAAGAATTGGAATACCACCAGCTACTGCTGCTTCATAGTAAAGTGCTACCTTATTAGCTTTAGCGATTTCTAACAATTCTGCACCATGGACAGCCAAAAGGTCCTTGTTAGCAGTAACAACGTGTTTCCCAGCTTCTAAGGCACGAGTGATAAATGTCTTAGCAGGTTCGATACGACCCATCAATTCCACTACGATGGTAATGTCTTGGTCTGTCAAAATGTCATCCACATTGGTTACAAAGTTAAAGTCATTCCCTGCAGCAAGCAAGCGGTTCTTTTCATCTTCATCCTTGACCAATACCTTAGCAACTTCAATCTCTGAATGTGCTGATTGATTGATTTTTTCTCCATTTTCCTTTAGGAGGAAAGGCACACCACTTGCAACGGTACCAAATCCTAGTAAAGCAATTTTAACTGTCATGTTTATCTCCTCGAAATTTTCTAATATAGCCATTATAACAGAATTTTGTGGAAATTCCTATTATAGTAAATCACTATTTCAGTCTAAAAAAGAAAAAACGAATCAGATGATTCGCTCTTATTTTTAAATTTGGAAAAAGCTTTCCAAAAATGATTATCCAATCTTTTGCAGATTGAGCACTGCATCATGATTCATCAAGACTTGACCATACTCCTGCAAGACTGAGCGACTGATATCACTATCGTCTGCAAACTCGCGCATACGTGCCAAGAGCCAAGCTGGATATGGACTTGGATGATTTTCAATATCCACTAAAATGGTCAAATAATAGCGCTCATTCATCTTGTAGAGTTCAGAAGTTTCCATCTCAAAAGTCACTGTCTTGGCAAAAGACACCAAATCAGCCAACTTAGAAAAAGAAAGGATGTAATAGATGTAAGGCTCTTTCTTGCTTTCAACTTCTTGTTCAGCCTGCTCCTGCTCTTCTTCCTTGGCTTCAACTTGCTCTAGAGATTGAATCGCTTCGATATCATCCTTGGTTTTATCTGCGATGCTTTTTTCCAAGGTTTTGATAAATTCATCTGGCGACATTTGGGCTAATTCTTCCATATCTGGTAAATCCGATAAATCTTCAAAATCTAGATTTTGGTCAATCTTTGATTTAGTTACAAAGACATCGACCTTATCCGGTTTTGGAGTCACACGGAAGCTCAACATGCCTGTATCCAAAAAACTCTCAGGCATCTCTAACTCATCCAAGATAGCATAAAAGAACTCTTCTGTTTTTTCTTGAGGAACGAGAAAGTCAGCAATCTCCATGCCACGATCCATCAAATCCTCTAAAGACATCGTTATTTTCAAAGTTGTATCACTAATTTGTTTCATTTTCATTGCTAGTAACCTCATACTTTCAGTTCTATCTATTATACTAGATTTTTACGATTTTATCAAAAGAATGAAGCGAGAATGTGATATAATACTAGAGACCATTTTACAATACAAGAAAGAAAGTACAATGAAAAATATAAAAATTAATGCACTGGCTAGCTT
>NZ_DXLC01000156.1:0-2303 GCF_019414905.1 Streptococcus sp.
GTCTCTTATGTGGATGGTAGCCAGTCAAGTCAGAAAACCGAAAACCTGACACCAGACCAGGTTAGCCAAAAAGAAGGAATTCAGGCCGAGCAAATTGTTATCAAAATTACAGATCAGGGCTATGTGACGTCACACGGTGATCACTATCATTACTATAATGGGAAAGTTCCTTATGATGCTCTCTTTAGTGAAGAACTCTTGATGAAGGATCCAAACTACCAACTTAAGGATGGAGATATTGTCAATGAAATCAAGGGGGGGTATATCATCAAGGTAGATGGAAAATATTATGTCTACCTAAAAGATGCATCTCATGCTGATAATGTTCGAACAAAAGATGAAATCAACCGTCAAAAACAAGAACATGTCAAAGATAATGAGAAGGTCAGCGCTGATGTTGCTGTAGCAAGATCTCAGGGACGCTATACGACAGATGATGGCTATGTCTTTAATCCAGCTGATATTATCGAAGATACGGGAGATGCTTATATCGTTCCTCACGGAGGTCACTACCACTATATTCCAAAAAGTGATTTGTCTGCTAGTGAGTTAGCTGCTGCTAAAGCTCATTTAGCTGGCAAAAATACGCAACCGAGTCAGCTAAGCTATTCTTCAACAGCTAGTGACAATACCAATCAAGCTATAGAGAAAGAATCAACTAGCAAGCCAGAAAGCAAAGTTGAAAATCTCCAAAGTCTATTGAAAGAACTCTATGATTTACCTAGCGACCAACGTTACAGTGAATCAGATGGTTTAGTCTTTGACCCTGCTAAGATTGTCAGTCGTACACCAAATGGAGTTGCGATTCCGCATGGCGACCATTATCACTTTATTCCTTACAGCAAGCTCTCTCCTTTAGAAGAAAAGATTGCTAGAATGGTGCCTATCGGTGGTACTGGTTCTATGATTTCTACAAATGAAAAACCTAATGAAGTAGCGTCTAGTCTAGGAAGTCTTCCAAGTAATCCATCTATATTGAATAATGCTTCTTCAACGTTAAATAAGGAAATTTCTTCAACATCTGATGGTTATATCTTTAATCCTAAAGATATTGTCGAAGAAACAGCTACAGCTTATATTGTCAGACATGGTGATCATTTCCATTACATTCCTAAGTCGAATCAAATTGGACAACCGACTCTTCCAAACAATGGTCTAGCAACACCTTCTCCATCTCTTCCAATCAATCCAGGAATTTCACATGAGGAACATGAAGAAGATGGACACGGCTTTGATGCCAATCGTATTATTGCTGAAGATGAAGCAGGATTTATCATGAGTCACGGCGACCACAATCATTACTTCTTCAAGAAAGATTTGACAGCAGACCAAATTAAGGTCGCGCAGGATCACTTGAAAGGTGCAAATACAGTAACACCAAGTCCAGCTCAGGATGATAAGCACGATGGTGATGATCATGGACATCATCATGGTGAAGAACACGATCATGGTTTTGATGCCAATCGTGTCATCAGTGAGGATGAGCAAGGATTTGTCATGAGTCATGGAGACCACAATCATTACTTCTTCAAGAAAGATTTGACAGCTGAACAAATTAAGGCAGCTCAGGATCATTTGAAAACACATCATGATGCAGAGCCTGTAAAACCTCTTGCTAAAACGGTAGAGTCTTTCTCAAGAGATGCTAGCGATGAAGAAAAAATTGCTTATATTTCTAAGACCTACGGCGTTCCACTTGAAGCTATTAGAATTTCAAACGGATTCTTTGTCTTTGGAAATCCAGACCAAGCCTACGATCCGACTCATATCCATCCCTACGCTGTTCGTAAGGAACACGTTCGGATTCCTCTTCAAACTGGGAATCCAGAACTTGATTTCCTAAATGAACTCTATACCACTGCTTTGCGAGATGGTGTGTCTCCTTATAGTTTACAGGTAGAAAATGGTAGTTTTGTGATTCCTCATGGCGACCATAATCACTACATCAAGGTTCAAACTAAAGGCTATGAAGTGGCTTTGAAAAACAAGATTCCAGCCCTACAACCCAACTATCAACCTGGAGCTTTTGATGAGAAGGAAGTTTTGGCAAAAGTAGACCAACTTCTAGCTGAAAGCAGAAACATCTATAAAGACAAGCCTATCGAACAAAGACAGATTGAGTTAGCCTTAGGTCAGTTTATTGAGAACATGAAGAAACTGGCAACTAACTCTACAGCAGGTTATCTTGCAACACTGGATCTCTTTGATAAGCAATATATCCATATTGATGAAAGTGTCAAACCTGTTGAAACAAGCGCTCTAGATAAGAAATATCAGGCCTTGATTGATAAAATCAATACACT
>NZ_DXLC01000157.1:0-1592 GCF_019414905.1 Streptococcus sp.
AAACAAGCGCTCTAGATAAGAAATATCAGGCCTTGATTGATAAAATCAATACACTGGATACAGACTCTTATGGACTTCCAAAGAAAGATCTTCTCCTTCGACTCCAAGAATCTAAATTGGCTAAAGATGAGGCTGGTTTAGCAGCGGTTGAATCACAACTTCAAGCTCTTCAAGACTTTAATGATCGAACAGGTGTTACAACTGTAGAATACATCAAGTATTTCTACGAACACGTAAATGACGGTCGTTTGAGTGATGAACTTCGAAACAAAGTAGCTCAGTTGACTTGGACTTTGTATCAATCTCAATCCTTCCTTAAGGCAGCAGAATTGAACAAATTATTCCCAAGTATCTATCAGGCAAAACAAGAAGTGGAAGAAGCTTTGAAAGCTCAGCCAACTACTGCGAAATCAAGTCAGACAGTTCTAGATACTGAAAAAGTTGATAATCAAAGTGCCAAGACAGCTATTTATGGCTTCTTGAAAGAATTGTATGGAGACTTTATGCCTGAAGAGCATGTGAATCATGTCAGCAAGGAACAAGTGGAGAGTCTTCTGAGCAAGGCAACTCAACTCTTAGAGCAAATCCAAGAAGAAGGAATCAGACAATCCTTGGCAGAAGAAGTAGAAAATCTCAAAGCTGCTACAAACAAGGCTGATGCAGACTTGGATGAAGTAAACAGTCAGGTAAAAGATGTCTTGACTCGTATCGCTAGCGCTCTTCAACAAGAGAAGGAAAATGCTGAGCAAGATCCTCAGACACTTGTACTCTATCAAAAGCTTTACGATATCCTCATGTCACTTCACGCTTACTTAGAAAACAATAAGGGTTCTGATGAGGACTTTGATAAGGTGGATGCTCTACTAGATCAACTTTCTGCTAAGAGTAAAGATAAGGCTGCTTTACTTGAATTGACAAAAGCTATTCTGATCTTGAATCAAGAAATCAAGTCAAAATCAAGCGCGAGTGAAGAAGCAAGTCCAGCAACAAATGCTGAAGCAAATGGTGATAAGATAAGTCCCGAAACTGAAACATTAGCAACTGCAGAATCTAACAGTGAAACTGCCAGTGACGAAAACAAACCGAGCAACGCAACAGATTCTAAACCTGCTGAATCAGTTCCAGAAAAGGAAACAACAGAATCTACAACAAGTACTGGAAATCAAGAAAAACCAGTAGAATAAAAAAGTTGGTAGATAAAAAGTTTGTGGTCGTAGATCTAGGAGATTTTCCCATTCAAGTCTGTTTCCTATTTCTCATTGTAATTATAAACCATGGCAACATAAGAAAACGAGCATTTCCAACTGAGGAGGTGCTCGTTTTTTGATAGTTAGAAGTAGTTTTTATCCGTCTATTTAGAGTTGATTACAAGAAATTATTGACTTGAATGTGGATATAAGATTTATTCACTGATTATAATGTTTAAATAGTGCTCCAAAGAAAAGAATTATCCTCATGAGTATGAATCTTATAAATTAACTAGCTCCAAACCGTGTTCTGTCAAGCGGTAGATGCTTGAACAGACCTCTTTTAAGAACCGACGGTCATGCGAAACAGTGATGAGACCACCAGGATAAGTGGCAAAGAGTTTT
>NZ_DXLC01000158.1:0-2288 GCF_019414905.1 Streptococcus sp.
CTATACCACTACAAACAAGAAAACGAGCAGGCTAAGTCCCTATTAGTTGGGAAGTAGCACTGTTCGTTTTTGTATATATAATCAGATTTAACTCTTGAAATCTATAGATTGACAAATTTTTCAATGAAAAGCTTTTCATTGTTTTTTATCATTTCTTAGATTCAAATTCTGTATAAGTTTCCTGAAGATAAGCGTCAAAAACTTCTTCATCGGAAATCGTGTCAGAGATGAAGCTGCCGTTACTTGTGCGTTCTGACAGGTTCAAGTCTTGCAATCGGCTTTCATAGATTGTTCCTTTATTGGATTGGACCAGCAGAATCTGGTCGTTTTCTTCTACTTCTGTACTGAAGAGATCACCTACAAATCCTTGTTCGGCAACTGCTCCTGCTAAGAAGACACGATGCGGTTTGTTTTTCAACTCACGCAAGACTTGTAGCCCTCGTTTGGCACGGCTGGTTGCTGGAATTTCCTCAATAGAAACACGTTTCAAGCTTCCACGCTGAGTTAAGAGATAGAAGGAGGAGGTATTACAGATAAAGGCCGATTGGAGGACATCATCTTCTTTCAGATTCATAGCCTTGACACCTGCAGCCTTGGCACCGACAACCGGAACCTCTTCGATATTGAAACGAAGGGCATAACCATTTTGGTTAATCAAGAGAACATCATCTAGTTTAATCGGAGCCACTGCTACAATCTGATCTGTCTCGTCTTTAAGCTTAGCATACTTGACAGACTTAGATTTGTAGGTCCGCCATGGAGTGAATTCTTTGCGTTCTACGCGTTTGATTTGACCAAGACGAGTTGCTACAAAATAAGTTGTCGCATCATCAAACTGATCCACGACTTCCACATAAAGGACTTCTTCGTTAGTTTCAAAGTTGGTAATGGTTTGGCTCAAATGCTCTCCGATGTCCTTCCAGCGAATATCTGCCAATTCATGGATTGGTCTGTAGATGACATTTCCAAGACTTGTGAACATCAAGAGGTGCTGGGTTGTCTTGACAGCTTGTACAAAGATCAGACGGTCATCATCACGTTTGCCAATTTCTTCCAGAGTGGAAGCCGCAAAGGAACGTGGACTGGTACGCTTGATGTAACCTGCCTTGGTCACGCTAACGTAGGTATCTTCCTCGGCGATAAGGCTAGCTGTATCAATCTCAATTGCTTTCGCAGTGTCTTCTAAAGAACTCAAACGAGGAGTGGCAAACTTCTTCTTAACCTCACGAAGTTCTTTCTTCATGAGATTGTACATAGTCCGTTCGTCACCAATGATCGCTGCAAGCATGGCAATCTTTTCACGAAGTTCTGCTTCTTCTTCCTGCAAGACAACTACGTCTGTATTGGTCAAACGGTACAGTTGCAAGGTAACGATGGCCTCAGCCTGCTCTTCTGTAAAATCATAGCTGACCTTAAGGTTTTCCTTGGCGTCCGCCTTATTCTCAGAAGCACGGATAAGAGCAATGACTTCGTCCAAAATCGAAATCACGCGAATCAAACCTTCGACTATATGGAGACGTTTCTCAGCCTTTTCCTTGTCAAAGCGTGAACGCGCCAAAATCACTTCACGACGGTGGGCAATATAGCTAGACAAAATTGGGACAATCCCAACCTGACGAGGTGTGAAATTGTCAATCGCCACCATGTTAAAGTTGTAGTTGATTTGCAGATCAGTGTATTTGAAAAGATAATTAAGAACAAGCTCCGTATTAGCGTCTTTTTTGAGCTCAATAGCAATACGTAGACCATCACGGTCAGACTCGTCGCGAACCTCAGCAATACCAGCTACCTTGTTATTAACACGAACATCATCGATTTTCTTGACTAGATTAGCCTTGTTGATTTCATAAGGAATCTCAGTGATAACGATTTGTTCCTTACCACCTTTTAGCTTTTCAATTTCGGTCTTGGAACGAACAACCACGCGCCCTTTTCCAGTTTCATAGGCCTTTTTGATTTCATCACGACCTTGGATAATCGCACCAGTAGGGAAATCTGGCCCAGGCAAGAATTCCATGAGCTTTTCAACCTTAGCAGTTGGGTGATCAATCATGTAGACTGTAGCATCAATAACTTCAGCCAAATTATGCGGTGGAATATCTGTGGCATAACCAGCTGAAATCCCAGTTGAACCATTGACTAAGAGGTTTGGAAAGGCTGCTGGTAAGACAGTTGGTTCTTTCTCGGTATCGTCAAAGTTCCAAGCAAAAGGAACTGTCTTTTTCTCGATATCCTGAAGGAGATAACCTGCAATCTCAGACAAACGTGCCTCAGTATCTGTCTCTTAT
>NZ_DXLC01000159.1:0-1729 GCF_019414905.1 Streptococcus sp.
GATTCCTCGGTTTTCATTTCATTAAAAGTAAGAGACCTATTTTTTCAGTGGACTCAAGAAATCTTGGGTATCTTTTTTCTTATATGCTTGTTTTATAACTCGGGTGAATTTCTTAGAAAATATCAAATAACAATTTCACATTGAGAATTGTTAAGATAATGGAAACGATATAGCCAAGGATGGTATTCCATTTGGCATTGGTAAATTCTCCCATCAGTGATTTCTTAGAAGTTAGATAAATCAGTGGGAAGATTGAAAATGGAAGAGCAATCGAAAGAAAGACTTGTGAATAAACCAATAACTGATCCAATGTTTTTTCCTGATGACCAAACAGAACCGCTACAATCATGACAGGCAACAAGGCAAAGAGACGAGTTGCCAAACGAATGAACCATTGAGGTAATCTCATATGCAAGAAACCTTCCATAACGATTTGTCCAGTCAAGGTACCCGTAATTGTCGAATTTTGACCACTGGCTAATAAAGCCAAGGCAAACAAGGTTGATAAGGTCGAGCTAGCTATAGCTCCTGCAATAGTAGAATCCTGCAAGGCATTATACATTTGAGAGAAGGCAGAAATCTCAGATGCATGGCCGAAAAAGAGAGCCGCCCCGAGAATTAATAGAAGGGAGTTAACCACAAAGGCCAAGGATAATTGGAGATTTGAATCCCAGGTCATAAAGCGCACGGCTTTTCGAACATCATTCTTGTCCTTGTGATTGATTTTCCGAGTTTGAGACAAGGAAGAATGCAAATAGAGGTTATGGGGCATAACCGTTGCTCCCACGATCCCTAGTGCCAAGGTTAATTGACTTTCATGCCCTGGCAAGGGACTTTCAAATAAGGTTGCATTCGGTAGATAACCCTCAACGATTCCTTGGAAGCTTGGATGTGACAAAGCTACCAGATAGGTAAAAATTGCTAGAATGGTTAAAATCAGTGTTGTCACAATAGCTTCAATCTTCTTAAAGCCAAATTTCATCAGAAGCAATAAGAGAAAAACATCCAACACGGTCAAGAGAATTGCTATCATAATCGGAATCTTAAAGAGAAGATTGAGAGCAATCGCTGAACCTAGAACTTCTGCCAGATCTGTCGCCATCAAGGCTAATTCTAAAATCACCCATAGACTATAACGAAGCCATTTAGGTGAATGATGAGCCGTTGCTTGAGCCAGGTCCATCTGGGTTACAATACCAAGCTTTCCTGCCATCTGCTGAAGTTGCATGGCAATGAGAGATGAAATCAAGATAACAAACAAGAGACTGTACTTATAGGATGCACCACCGACTACACTGGTAATCCAGTTTCCTGGATCCATATAACCAACTGCGACAAGAGCACCCGGACCTAAAAAGGCATTTAAATTTTGCCAGAAATGATTGTTATTTGGAGTATCGATAGATTGATTAATCTCAGAGAGTGACACTTTTTTATGAGAAGACATAGATACTTACCTCTTTCTAAACCTACTTTTTCATTATTTTCTATTAGAGAAAAATAAGATTGACTTTAAACTATTAAAACAATGAAAACTATATGAAAAACATTTAGTTTTTTCATTATTTTTCTTAAGGCACCTTAATTATAACAGAAAATATGATAAAAACTTAAGAAAATTCAGGACTTGATTTGATATTTAGGATACGACGGAATGTTGTATCCTTTTTGTAAAAAAGAATACCAAGGAATACCAAAGAATAAAATAAAAAACGTTGTAAAAACAACG
>NZ_DXLC01000016.1:0-3525 GCF_019414905.1 Streptococcus sp.
CTGCTTGAACGATATTCAACCGTACTTAATTGCCCACCTTTTCCAGATAAGAAGGCTTGGGCAGCAGCTAATTCACTGGCAGACAAGTCACTCTTAGGAATATAGTGGAAGTGATTGCCATGAGGAACGATATAAGCATCACCCGTATCTTCGATGATATCAGATGCATTGAAGATATAACCATCATCCGTTGTATAACGTCCTTGGGCTCTGGCTGCAGCAACAGCATTATCTGTACTTGAATTATGATTATGACTGTGTTCCTGCTTCTGACGTTTAATCTCTTCTTTTGTCCGAATATTGTCCGCATGAGCCGCATCTTTAAGGTAAACATAGTATTTCCCGTCTACCTTAATCACATAGCCACCCTTGATTTCATTGACAATGTCTGAATCCTTCAACTGATAATTCGGATCTTTCATCAGCAGTTCTTCACTGATGATGGCATCATAAGGAACCTTGCCATTATAGTAGTGATAATGGTCTCCATGAGAGGTCACATAACCTTGATCCGTAATCTTGATAACGATTTGTTCGGCGTTGATTCCCTCTCTCTTACTGACTTCATCTGGTGTCAAATTTTCTGCTTTTTGACCAGCCTGATCACCATCTATATAAGCAACTCGATTCGAATCTTTCTTAACTTGACCAGCCTGATACCGTCCAAGCTCATAGGAACAAACACTTAGGGCAAGAACTGCCACTGAACCCGCTACATATTTTTTATTGATTTTCATTCTTTCCTCACTTTAATTCTTCTGCTAGAACACTCATATTTTCTTCCAGGTTTTCTAAATAAGTCTTGTCATTTTGTGGGTCTGCCTCTAAAGGATTCAGAGTTTTAAGACCCACACCTGTTGATTTGACAAGAGTTTCAGCTACTTTTGAAGAAGCATTACTTTCTGTAAAAATTGTTTTAACCTTATATGTTTTAACAAATTCCTGAATTTCTGTAAGTTGTCGTGGACTTGGTTCTTGTTCAGGAGAGATACCTGCAATACCAAGTTGATTAAGTCCAAATCTCTTCGCTAGATAAGAAAAGGCTGTATGTTGTGTTACAAATGTTTTCTGAGTCGCTTTTTCAAATTTAGGCTGGAATTTCTTAGTTAGTTCTTGAGCTTTTTTGATAAAGGCTTGCGCATTTTTCTGGTAAGTTTCTTTATGCTCACTATCCACCTCTGAAAGTTTATCAGCGATAATCTGAGCTTCTTCACCAGCTTTTTCAGGATCTAGCCAAGTGTGAGGGTCATAGAGCGTTTTTTCATCAACTCCATCCCCTGCTTCCACATCTTCTAGCCCTGGGACGCGGTCCAAGGTCATTCCCTCAGAAGCCTCTAAAACCTTAACTTTGGATTTTTTTAGATTTGGATCCAGACTTCCTGCCCAAGATTCGAGTGTATGAGAATGATAAACAAAGACATCTGCATCATAGATGGCCGCGATGTCATTTGCCGAAGGTTCAAAAGAATGAATCCCACTACTTGACTGAATCATCCGAACATCATTCAAGTCACCTGACACTTCCTTAACCATAGCGTAGATAGGATAAAAACTGGTCACAATTTTCATCCCCTTTCCTGTCTGGCTTTCCTTTTGACTACAGGCTCCTAGCAATAAAAGAAAAACACTTAACAAGACTAAAAATAAATTTTGTTTCTTCATGAACAACTCCTTAACCGTTTAATTAACTAGTAAACATTCTACTCCTAAAAATTTAATCTGTCAAGATATTTTTAGAAAAAATTTGAAATTTCTTTCACATATAAAAATCTGCTGAGTTTCAACAACTCAACAGATTCTCACTTTATATACTCAATGAAAATCAAAGAGCAAACTAGGAAGCTAGCCGCAGGTTGCTCAAAACACCGTTTTGAGGTTGTGGATAGAACTGACGAAGTCAGTAACATATATACGGCAAGGCGAAGCTGACGTGGTTTGAAGAGATTTTCGAAGAGTATTATTCTTCTATGGTAGAATGCTTATAGCCATAAGTGAAGTAAATAAAACTTCCTATCAACAAAGCAATCAAGAAAGCAATCCAAGTTTCCATATTATACTGCAACATGAAGGACAAACAAATGATGATCGATAAAATTGGTAACAGGGGTACCAAGGGAGTTTTAAATTCCCCAGCTTTTGGCATTCCTTTTTCTTTCCGTAGGCGAATCAGACCATAAGCCAGCATGATCAAGTAGGCTAGAGTACAAATATTTAAGAAGGCTGCAATACTAGCTAGTGGGAACATTCCTGCTGCTACTGCTGAAGCTAGACCTGTCAAGATAGTCGCATTTTTGGGTACCTTGCTAGTCTTCGTTAGTTCTTTAAAGGCAGCAGGCATCAAGCCGTCACGTGCTAAACTGTAAATCATACGCGATAGGGCATAGGTCATCGAAATACAAACTGTAATCAAGGTCAAGATAGCCACTAATGACACATAGTTGGCTGCCCAACTAATCCCAACACTACGAAGGGCAAAGGCAACGGCATCATCGACATTTAGATGACTATAGTGAACCACACCAGTCAAGACAAGCGTCACCAAGGCATAAAGAATGGTTACGATAGAAAGCGATAAGACAATCCCTCTAGGAATATTTTTTTGAGGAGTCTTGACCTCATCTACAGCCATAGAGATGGATTCAAATCCCAAAAAACCGAAGAACATTAAGGAGGCACCAGCCATAATACCAGTACTAGCTCCATAGATTTGTCCAAAACCATAAGGAGCAAAATTACTCCAATTATCAAGTTTGATATGCCAAATTCCTACTAAAACAAAGAGAGCTAAAGCCGAGAATTTCAAAATAACTAGAATAGAATTAAAGCGTAAGGCTGCTTTAGCATTGAGTAAAACAAGCGAGGTCACCAATACCAAGACAAGAATAGGCAATAAATCAACAAACGTTCCTGCTTGAGGATTAAAGGTACCATTTAAAGCCTGAGGAAGGGCTATCCCGTATTGAGAGAGCAAGCCTTTAAAATAAGCTGCCCAACCCGAAGCCACACCAGATATGGCTGTCATGAACTCCATCATGGTTAACCAACCAGCCAACCAGGCAGGGAATTCTCCTAAAATAGCATAGAGATAACTGTAGGCACCACCTGTAGCGGGTACTCGCGAAGCAAATTCTGCAAAAAAGAGGGCTGATAATCCCACACACAAGGCAGAAATGACGATTGAAATCACTAGTGCTGGACCAGCAAGCGTTGCAGCTGCAGTACCTGTAATTGTAAAGACACCTGTCCCTACCATAGCTCCGATACCTAACAAAATCAAATCCCATAACTTCAAATGCCTATGCATCTCCGTTTTATCTAAACTAACATTTTTTGTTCTAAATATATTCATCTTTGACTCCAAAATAAAATGATGATTCTATTTTACCATAAATATAGTAGATTTGTGAATATTTATAAAACATTTTTCTGAAAAAATCTGACTACCTTTTTGTAATAGCTTATACTCAATGAAAATCAAAGAGCAAACTAGGAAACTAGCCACAGGCTGTACTTGAGTACGGCAAG
>NZ_DXLC01000160.1:0-1368 GCF_019414905.1 Streptococcus sp.
TAATAATTTTTGGCCGGAAATGAAGTCCAAGTTATTGGTGATATACTCGGTTAAGTCATTTTCAAATATCCAGTCGAGCAGTTCATATTTGTCAAGAAAGTGATTGTAAAAGGTCTGTCTACGAATGCCAGCTGATTCCATGATATCTACAATAGAGATTTTATCAAATTCTCTAGTAGCTAATAGGTCTCTAAATGCCTTGGCAATCCGTTTTTTTGTAATGAGTGATGATGCCATAGGAAACCTTTCTTTTACTTACTTCATTTTACCAAAAAAATGTTTTAAACGGGTTTAAAAGGGGACAAATAATAGAATCTGTCCCTTATCAGTCAGCGATAAAAAATATATAATGAAAACGAAAACAAAGGTACATGCCGAAAGGAGTTTCTCATGAAAAAAATTATAAATGAACCGACACAAGTTGTTGATGAAATGTTGCAGGGATTGTCATTCATGCATGATGACTTGGTAGAACGCTTAGATGGTTTTGATGTCATCGTTAGAAAGGCAGAAAAGACAGGAAAAGTTGGACTCATTTCAGGTGGAGGTTCAGGACATGAACCAAGTCATGCTGGATTTGTAGGAGATGGAATGTTGTCTGCTGCCATTTGTGGAGCAGTCTTCACTTCACCTACTCCGGACCAAATTTTAGAAGCCATTAAGGTGGCTGATGAAGGTGCTGGAGTTTTCATGGTCATCAAGAACTATTCTGGTGACATTATGAACTTTGAAATTGCACAAGAACTTGCTGAAATGGAAGGTATTGATGTAGCAAGCGTTGTTGTTGATGATGATATCGCTGTTGAAAATAGTCTCTATACCCAAGGTCGTCGAGGTGTTGCAGGTACTATTTTGGTCCATAAAATTTTGGGTGATGCAGCTCGTTCTGGTAAATCATTATCTGAAATGAAGGACTTGGCCGATAAACTTGTGTTAGAAATTAAAACAATTGGGCTGGCCTTGTCTGGAGCAACCGTTCCTGAGGTTGGGAAACCAGGATTTATTCTAGAAGATGATGAATTTGAATATGGAGTTGGTATTCATGGTGAGCCAGGATATAAAAAAGAGAAAATGCAACCTTCCGCACAATTGGCTTCAGAATTGGTTGAAAAACTATCTGAAGGTTTCCAACTTAAGGCTGATGAACGCTATGGCCTTCTCATTAATGGTTTAGGAAGCACTCCTCTTATGGAACAATACGTATTTGCGAATGATGTGGCTAAATTACTCCATGGAAAAGGTGTTGAGTTGGCATTTAAGAAAATTGGAAACTATATGACATCAATTGATATGGCTGGATTATCATTAACATTTATTCGATTGGCAGATGATGAATGGTTAGATGCTTTAAATGCACCTGTTACAACA
>NZ_DXLC01000161.1:0-3675 GCF_019414905.1 Streptococcus sp.
GATTCAACTTTATTTTGGTCGGCGTCCATCATTTCTTTAGCTAATTTCAATGAGTCATTTTTGACATTTACATTGTTTTCAGCTTGTTTGATGGCATCTGCGCGGTCGTTATCTGCTTTCTTAGCAGTTTCGACAGCTTTTGTTGCGCTTGAAATATTGGCATTCGCTTGTTCAATATCTTTTTCAGCTTGGGCAAGTGAGGCTTTTGCTTCACCAAGTCCTGAACCATTTAGCGCGTCTTCAGCTGATTTTACATTAGCTTCTTTAGCGGTTACTGTTTTATCAGCTTCAACTTTCTTACTTGTTGCGCTGGCAACGTTAGCTGTTTCAGTCGCTACAGTCTCAGTTTGTGCTTTAATTGCTTCAGTAGACGCTTCAGTTGCTTTTTGATTGGCATCTTGAGCTTTTACATTGGCGTCTTGTTTAGCTTTTGTAGCAGTGATATTTTCTTCTGTAGCATTTGCTTTAACAGCTTCCGCTGACTTCAAGTTCTCTTTAGCGCTTGTCAAAGCAGTTTCAGTAGTTGTAACAGCTTGGTTAGCAGAAGTAGCTTCAGCTTTTGCTGTTTCACTTTCAGCTTCAACTTGCTTAACAGTAGACGCTTGAGCATCAAGAGCAGGATTGATATCAGAAGATTTCTTCACTTCTGGTTTTGTATCGGCTACAGGTTTTGAAACAAGAGCTGGTTCATTGACAGCAGTTGAATCAACTGCTGTTGTGTTAGTTGCTTCTTGAGCAAATGCAGTTCCACCAACAGACGCAAGCGCAATAGCTGTTGAAGTTGTGAGGGTTTTCAGTTTCTTCATCATTTTCTCCTTTAATGACTGATAGAATAGGATTGAGTGGTAAGTCAATCCTTGTTATACTAGTATAACAAGCTTACTTTATTTTCCATTCTTTCCCTTATCATACCATAATAGATATTTAAATTTTTCGGCATTTAAACTATAGTTTCAATGTTATTTAAAAAATCCAAAAATAGCATAGAATTCTAATATTTTGTAACTATAGTTTTCTTTTCTCTATTTTTTCTCTAAATTTTTGTATAATAGTTTTAGAAGTATGTAAGGAGATTATTTATGGAAAATCTATACCCATTTGGAGCTACATTTAAGTATCTGCGCGAAGCACGAGGACTCAGCCTAAAGGAAGCCGCCTCAGATATCGTATCACCACAGTTCCTAAGTCAATTTGAAAAAGGAGACAAAGGAATTTCACTTGAAAACTTTGCCAAACTGTTAATTGTTATCGGAGTGGAATGGAATGATTTTGTTCTAGCCTATGCAAATAAAGGTGGAGACTGCTTAGAATTACCTGCTATTGAATTTGGCAAGCATGTGGTCCATGAAGAAGATATTCTCACTTACATTGAAGAATACGAAAAATTATTTGATGTCTATCTAAAAGACAATTCACTTCAAGCAGAGATGATTTTTAAATCAATCAAATTAAGACATTATCCAACCATATCAAAGAGTCCAGAAACTGTTGCCAGAATTCAAAACATTATCAATCATTTAATGAAATCGGATGTCTTTAATAGTATCGAACTTGAAATTTATCGCGTCATCGTCAATCATTCTCCTATGGAACTTATTGACCATATGAGCAAACAATTACTACTTATGTACAAAGAAAGTGCTAATACTGACACCTACATCCGTATTTTAAATGCTCTCACTTTCTCCGTAAAATATTTCTCTGAACTGGGTTACTATCAAAAGGCTGATGATATTATTAAAAAAATTAAATCACTTCAGACCTTCGAACGAGGCTACCTGGCTATTCCCCTCATGTTCCTAGAAGTTGAACATGTTTACAATCAATTTAGATGGAATAAACCTGAGGCTATTCCCTTAGCAAAAAATTTATTTAATTATCTTCAAAGCGCAAAATTTATTGATCAGCAATACTACTCTAATTTTATCAACGCCTTCACTTATCATTGCCATGCATTAAATAAGACTGGAATTGATTTATTCTAATCATCAAAAAAGTTGCTCCATTTTAGGAACAACTTTTTTATTTATAATTAAAAGTTTCCCCCTGCCACCTAATCAGCTAGTTGGGGAAAGAGATTATAAAACTTATGGGCTAGGTTCAATAAAACAGGAAGATTGAGGTCTCGTTTATTTTTTCCTATAATCTTGACAATCTTTCTAGCCACTGCATCTGGTTCTAGCAGGAAGCGGTCAACCGACTTGAGATAGGTTCCATCTGGATCGGCCTGGTCAAAAAATCCTGTTCGGATTGGTCCTGGATTGACCGTTGTCACATAGACTCCATAGGGCATAAGTTCGAGGCGCAGAGCATTTGAAAAACCAATGGCCGCAAACTTGGTCGCTGAGTAGAGACTGGACTTGCCAGTAGCTATTAGACCTGCCATACTGACGATATTGATGATATGGCCTTTTCGACTTTCCTTCATACGAGTCGCAAGGCGTCGAGATAGATTCATCAGGGCGAAGGTATTGACCTCAAACATCTGGTGAATATCTTGGTCAGAAATCTGGTCAAATTCCTCAAAAATCCCGTAACCAGCGTTGTTTATTAAAACATCAATCTTGCCATAGCGGAGATAGAGGTCAGTTACCAGAGTTTCTAAGGCTGAATCATCGGTAATATCGATTTCAATCAATTCTGCACAGGGATGATTTCTGTAGATTTGGACTAATTTTTCCTTATTTCGACCAAGCAAGATGAGTTGGTCATTTTGCAAGAGTTTGACCATTTCTTGGGCTAGACCACCGCTAGCTCCGGTAATGAGAATAGTAGACATACTTATCCTTTCTCAACCTTTTAGATTTCCACTTCTTCCAAGTCTTTGACCACATGGACATTTTCAAAGACACTAGCCGCATCTTTCTTGAGTTTGCTGATATCTTTTGAGAGGAAGCGAGCACTGATATGATTGAGCAGGAGGCGTTTAGCACCTGCTTCTACTGCGACCTCCGCCGCCTGCATATTGGTTGAGTGACCATGATTACGGGCAATTTTCTCATCGCCTTTGCCATAAGTTGATTCATGGACCAAGACATCAGCATTGACAGCCAGACGCACACTAGCACTAGTTTTACGGGTATCACCAAGAATAGTGATAATTTTACCTGGACGTGGCGCTGAGATATAGTCAGCAGCCTTGATTTCAGTGCCGTCTTCTAGAACAACATCCTGGCCGTTTTTAATTTTTCCAAAAAGCGGGCCAAATGGGACGCCAGCAGCCTTGAGCTTTTCAGCATCTAAAGTTCCTTCTAGATCCTTTTGGATAACACGATAACCAACACAGAAAATAGTGTGGTCCAGTTCCTCTGCATACACAGTGAATTTATCGGTCTCAAGGATTTTCCCTAGAGAATCTTGGTCAAACTCATGAAAATGAATACGGTAAGGCAGGCGCGAACCTGACACACGAAGGCTGGTTAAGACAAAGGACTTGATTCCTTGCGGTCCATAAATTTCCAAATCTGTCTGCTCTTCATTGGCCTGAAAGGCACGACTAGAAAGGAATCCTGGCAAGCCAAAAATATGGTCTCCGTGCAAGTGAGTGATAAAGATTTTGCTGACCTTACGTGGTCGAATTGTGGTTTCCAGAATGCGATTTTGCGTACCTTCTCCACAGTCAAAGAGCCAGACTTCGTTAATCTCGTCCAAGAGTTTCAGGGCGAGACTTGAAAC
>NZ_DXLC01000162.1:0-1645 GCF_019414905.1 Streptococcus sp.
ACACCACGCACGGTTTTAATGTAGCTTTTTTGACCTTTTACATCAAGCTTGCTACGTAGATAACGGATGTAGACATCCACGATATTTGTTTCGGTCGCACTTTCATACTTCCAGACACTTTCCAACAACTGCTCACGAGTCAGAACTTTCTTGCTTCCCATAAGAGTAGCCAAGAGGTCATACTCACGACGGGTCAGAGCAATCATCTCTTCGCCACGATAAACAGTATGATGTTCTACATCCATACGCAGATTGCGGTAAGACGTTGGAACCTTCATCTGACTGCAGTGTTGATCGATAAAGTCCCGACCTCGGAAAATCGCTGAAATACGAGCTACCAGATTCTCAATAATAACTGGCTTATAGATATAAGAAACGGCAAAGTGTTGGATTGTTTCAATCTGATCTTGCAATTCTTCACGATGGTCCAAGACCATAATGACTGAGGCTGGCTTAGTCCGACTCAGCTTGTCTGCAAAATCCTGGGCTGTCATATCCCCCAGACGAGCATTCAATAAAATCAAGTCATAGTCTGTCTGAAGAGCCATGGAGAGGGCTTTTTGCCCCTCCTCAACCTGATCAACTCGGTATTGCTCTTTTTGGAGTTCCAAACTTAAAAAATGAGCTAGATTTCGTTCTTTCTCAAGTAATAAAATCCGTTTCCCCATGGCAGACCTACTTATTTTTCGTCATACCAAGAGTAGTGGAATGTTCCTTCTTTGTCTTTACGTTGGTAAGTGTGGGCACCAAAGTAGTCACGTTGCGCTTGGATCAAGTTAGCTGGAAGGTCAGCTGAACGGTAGCTATCAAAGTAAGTAATAGCTGCTGAGAAGGTTGGTACTGGCACACCAGCTTGAACAGCAAGAGCTACGATATCACGCACTGCTTGTTGATACTTAGCAGTAACATCCAAGAAGTACTCATCCAAAAGAAGGTTAGCAAGGTCTGCATCACGGTTATAAGCATCAGTAATCTTTTGCAAGAAACGAGAACGGATGATACAGCCATCACGCCAGATAGATGCGATGTCTGCAAATGGCAAGTTCCAGTTGTTTTCTTTAGAAGCTACACGCAATTGAGCAAAACCTTGTGCGTATGAAATGATTTTTGAGAAGTAAAGGGCTTGACGAATCTTTTCAATCAACTCAGCCTTGTCTCCTTCAAATTTGAAGGCAGCTGGTTTTGGAAGAACCTTGCTAGCATGTACACGTTCTTCTTTGTAAGTAGAGATGTAACGTGCAAATACTGATTCTGTGATGAGTGACAATGGCACACCAAGGTCAAGTGATGATTGGCTAGTCCATTTACCAGTTCCCTTGTTACCTGCAGCATCAAGGATGTAGTCTACGATTGGTCCATCTTGACCTTCGTCGTCTTTACGGCTCAAGATATCAGCTGTGATTTCAATCAAGTAGCTGTCTAATTCACCCTTGTTCCACTCAGTAAAGATTTCAGCCATATCTTCTGCTGAAAGACCTAGCAAGTGTTGCATCAAGTCATAGCTTTCTGCGATCAATTGCATATCACCATACTCGATACCGTTGTGAACCATTTTCACATAGTGACCAGCTCCATCAGGACCGATGTAAGTCACACATGGTTTGCCATCTTCTGGTGCTTTAGCTGAGATTTCTTCAAGAACATC
>NZ_DXLC01000163.1:0-4828 GCF_019414905.1 Streptococcus sp.
AGGTCAAAGTAAATGTATTTTATAACTTTGATAAAATGAAAGATATTGCAGGTTTTCTGGGAGATATCAATGGAACTCCTCTTGAAATCGCGGAAGGTTCAACAGATGATCAAGTAAAAGCAGCAGTCAAGAACCAAGTTGATGCCAAGAAAGAGGAATTACGTAAACGTGGTTATACTGTTAAAGAAGACTATCTCTCTAAAAATAATGGAAAAGATTATAACTACGTTGTCACATTCACTAAGGAGGCTACAGGAACTTCAGGTTTCAGAATGGCTCCAGCAGTTCAACCGCGCGCTAGCAGAAATCGTAGAAGTCTAGAACATCCAGCTTCTCAAAAGGTCAAAGTAAATGTATTTTATAACTTTGATAAAATGAAAGATATTGCAGGTTTCCTAGGAGATATCAATGGAACTTCTCTTGAAATTGCGGAAGGTTTATCAAATGAACAGGTGAAAGAAGCTGTCAAGAGCCAAGTTGAAGCTAAGAAAGAAGAGTTGAGCAAACGCGGCTACACTTTCAAAGAGGACTATGTATATCAAGCTAATGGGAAAGATTATAACTACGTTGTAACATTTTCAAAAGCAACTAAATAATGTTCATTCCATAGGGAGTGAAATGTGAGCAGAGAGAGCAATAGGCTCTCTTTGTTTTATCTAGTAGCAAGTTTCTTAAAGACAAAAGGCAAATAAGAGATTATAATAAATAGAGTAGGTATTTATTCTAAGAAAAATAAAAAAAGAGAGCAGTTAAAGTATGAAAATTTTAATTGTAGAAGATGAAGAGATGATCCGTGAGGGGGTCAGTGACTATTTGACGGATTGCGGTTACGAAACTATTGAGGCGGCAGACGGGGAGGAAGCCTTAGAAAAATTTTCCAGCTATGAGGTGGCTCTAGTTTTACTGGATATCCAGATGCCCAAGCTCAATGGACTAGAAGTCCTAGCTGAGATTCGCAAAACCAGCCAGGTCCCTGTCTTGATGCTGACCGCTTTTCAGGATGAAGAATACAAGATGAGTGCTTTTGCTTCGCTAGCAGATGGCTATCTGGAAAAACCTTTCTCCCTCTCCCTCTTAAAAGTGAGGGTAGACGCGATTTTCAAACGCTACTACGATACGGGACGAATTTTCTCTTATAAGGATACCCAAGTGGACTTTGAGAGCTACAGTGCTAGCCTAGCAGGTGAGGAAGTAGCCATCAATGCCAAAGAGTTGGAAATTCTGGACTATCTGGTGAAGAATGAAGGACGGGCCTTGACCCGATCTCAGATAATCGATGCCGTCTGGAAAGCGACAGATGAGGTTCCCTTTGACCGAGTCATTGATGTTTATATCAAGGAATTGCGGAAAAAGCTAGACCTGGACTGCATCCTCACTGTGCGCAATGTTGGTTATAAATTGGAGCAAAAATGAAACGAACAGGTTTATTTACAAAGATATTTATCTATACCTTCTCGATTTTTAGTGTTCTGGTTATTTGCCTTCATTTAGCCATTTATTTTCTTTTTCCTTCGACTTATCTGAGTCATCGTCAGGAAACCATCGGCCAGAAAGCGACAGCCATTGCCCAGTCCTTAGAAGGGAAAGACAGGCAGAGTATCGAGCAAGTGTTAGAGCTGTATTCCCAGACTAGTGATATCAAGGGGGCCGTTAAGGGAGAGATGACTGAGGATAAGTTAGAAGTCAAGGACAGTTTTCCTCTGGATACAGACCGCCAGACAACCTCTCTCTTTATCGAGGAGCGGGAGGTGACAACGCAAGACGGTGGCATCATGACTCTCCAGTTTCTAGCTTCCATGGATTTGCAAAAGGAAGCGGAGCAAATCAGTCTCCAATTTCTCCCCTACACCTTGCTGGCATCCTTTCTGATTTCCCTTTTGGTTGCCTACATCTATGCTCGGACCATTGTTGCACCGATTTTGGAAATCAAGCGAGTAACCCGTCGGATGATGGAACTGGATGCCCATGTGCGATTGCGCGTGGATTCTAAGGATGAGATTGGTGATCTCAAGGAACAAATCAATAGCCTCTATCAGCACCTCTTGACTGTCATTGCGGACTTGCATGACAAGAATGAAGCTATTCTCCAGCTCGAAAAGATGAAGGTCGAATTCCTACGAGGGGCTTCTCATGAATTGAAAACACCGCTTGCTAGTCTCAAAATCTTGATTGAAAATATGAAGGAAAATATTGGTCGTTATAAGGATAGAGATCACTATCTGGGAGTTGCCTTGGGGATTGTGGATGAGCTCAATCATCACGTTCTCCAGATACTTTCTCTTTCTTCGGTCCAGGAATTACGAGATGATAGGGAACAAATTGACCTACTTCAGATGACACAAAGTCTGGTTAAGGATTATGTCTTGCTAGCTAAGGAAAGAGAACTCCAGATAGACAATAGTTTGACCCATCAGCAGGCCTATCTAAATCCATCGGTGATGAAATTGATTTTATCTAACCTCATCAGCAATGCTATCAAGCACTCTGTTCCAGGTGGCTTAGTTCGCATTGGAGAAAGAGAAAGGGAACTTTTTATAGAAAATAGCTGTAGTCCAGAAGAACAAGAAAAACTAGCTCAATCTTTTTCTGATAATGCTAGTCGCAAGGCCAAAGGGTCTGGGATGGGGCTCTTTGTGGTCAAGAGTCTATTAGAACATGAAAAATTACCCTATCGTTTTGAAATGCAGGAGAATCGTTTAACCTTCTTTATAGCTTTTCCAAAAGTCGCTCAAGACTAGGAAGAGAAAGGGTTTACATAGATGAAGCTAGAAGAAATTCAATCGAAACTACGGGAAAAACTAGATTTTTTTGTCAAAAAGTGATAAAATGAACAATGTAAATGGGATGACCCATAAAAATATACAGGAGGCCTGATAAAATGGCAATCGTTTCAGCAGAAAAATTTGTCCAAGCAGCTCGTGACAATGGTTATGCAGTTGGTGGATTTAACACAAACAACCTTGAGTGGACTCAAGCTATCTTGCGCGCAGCAGAAGCTAAAAAAGCTCCAGTTTTGATCCAAACTTCAATGGGTGCTGCTAAATACATGGGTGGTTACAAAGTTGCTCGCAACTTGATCGCTAACCTTGTTGAATCAATGGGTATCACTGTACCAGTAGCTATCCACCTTGACCACGGTCACTACGAAGATGCACTTGAGTGTATTCGAGTTGGTTATACTTCAGTTATGTTTGACGGTTCACACCTTCCAGTTGAAGAAAACCTTGAAAAAGCTCGTAAAGTTGTAGAATTTGCACATGCAAATGGTGTATCAGTAGAAGCTGAAGTTGGTACTATCGGTGGTGAAGAAGACGGAATCATCGGTGATGGTGAGTTGGCTCCAATCGAAGACGCTAAAGCAATGGTTGAAACTGGTATCGACTTCTTGGCAGCTGGTATCGGTAACATCCACGGTCCTTACCCAGCAAACTGGAAAGGCCTTCACCTTGACCACTTGCAAAAATTGACTGAAGCTGTACCAGGATTCCCAATCGTATTGCACGGTGGATCAGGTATTCCTGATGAGCAAATCCAAGCAGCTATCAAACTTGGTGTTGCGAAAGTTAACGTTAACACAGAATGCCAAATCGCATTCGCTAACGCAACTCGTAAATTTGCTCGTGATTACGAAGCAAACGAAGCAGAATACGACAAGAAAAAACTCTTCGACCCACGTAAATTCTTGGCTGACGGTGTAAAAGCTATCCAAGCATCAGTTGAAGAACGTATCGACGTATTCGGTTCAGAAGGTAAAGCATAATCTAGCTTAACAATATAGATGAAACCTGCCCATTGGGTGGGTTTTTTGTGTATTTTAAGGAGACTATTAAGCTAGAATTTTGATCTAAAAATACCATTTTAAGAGAAAAATTTTCAATTTCATAAACTTTAGGCAAACGCTTGCATTCTAGTTTTTATTGGACTATAATAGGTTGGTATAAAGCATTCTGTAATAATAAAATGTAGCAGGTTTAGAAAGTAAGGATTTAGAATATTTGTAGTCAAAAACACAATGTTGCTATTCCTTACGATAGGGAGATAGATATGGCAATGATAGAAGTGGAACATCTTCAGAAAAATTTTGTGAAGACTGTTAAGGAACCGGGATTGAAGGGGGCGTTTCGCTCCTTTATTCATCCTGAAAAGCAGACCTTTGAAGCGGTCAAGGATTTGACTTTTGAGGTTCCCAAGGGGCAGATTTTAGGCTTCATTGGGGCAAATGGTGCTGGGAAGTCGACAACTATTAAAATGCTGACTGGGATTTTAAAGCCAACATCTGGTTTTTGTCGGATTAATGGCAAAATTCCACAGGACAATCGCCAAGATTATGTCAAAGATATTGGGGTTGTTTTTGGGCAAAGAACTCAGCTATGGTGGGATTTGGCACTGCAAGAGACCTACACGGTTTTAAAAGAAATTTACGATGTGCCAGATTCGCTCTTCCATAAGCGCATGGACTTTTTGAATGAAGTCTTGGATTTGAAGGACTTTATCAAGGACCCCGTGCGGACTCTTTCACTGGGACAACGGATGCGGGCGGACATTGCGGCCTCCTTGCTCCACAATCCCAAAGTTCTCTTTTTAGATGAGCCGACTATTGGTCTGGATGTTTCGGTCAAGGATAATATTCGTCGAGCTATCACCCAGATCAATCAAGAGGAAGAGACCACGATTCTCTTGACCACTCACGACTTGAGTGATATTGAGCAACTCTGTGATCGGATTTTTATGATAGACAAGGGGCAGGAGATTTTTGATGGAACGGTTAGCGAACTCAAGGAGACCTTTGGCAAGATGAAGACTCTTTCTTTTGAACTGCTACCAGGTC
>NZ_DXLC01000164.1:0-6678 GCF_019414905.1 Streptococcus sp.
AGACAACACCCAAAATAGTTCCCAAAAAGACAACACAGATAGAAATGAGAACCGTCACAACAGCCCCATAGTTAAAATAAGGTAAATACTTAGGTAAAAAAGAAAAATTCATAGTTACACTGCTTTCTAAAATAGAATACTGTATGATTATAACATGTATTGAATTAAAATTCAAACTTTTTATCCGATTTATTCAAAAAAACTTTAAGCTAGTAGAATTAGCGAGAAATCTTAGTTTTTTCTAGTCAAGTTGGCCTCCTTTATGGTAAAATAGTAACGATAAGAAATGAAGGAGAATCAAAATGGAATCACATTTGGTTAGAATCATCAACCGCCTTGAAGCAATGGCAAAAGACGGCGGAAATTTAAAACGTAATTTTGAACGCGAAGGAGTTGTTGTTGCAGAAGTTGCATACAGCCACGACGAAGAAAACGGTTCAATCTTTACCCTTCGTGATGTAGAAGCTCGCGAAACTTATACTTTTGACAGTATTGACTTGATTGCAATGGAGATTTACGAACTCCTTTACTAATACAAAACAAGCTGGGATTACACCCTGCATGTCTAACCAAAATCCTTTTTGTCTCACAAATAGGATTTTTTTATTCCCTAAAATCTCAAAAATTTTCATTGTAACAACTTCTCAAAGCTTCAATCTTTTTACTTGCTTTACACCCCAATCCTGTTATAATGAGAGTATAGAAATTTGACTATTTTTGACCTTTGAACAGATCAGGATAAAGAAAGAAATGAGGTAGATGTATGCTTTGTCAAAACTGTAAAATTAACGACTCAACAATTCATCTTTACACCAATCTCAATGGAAAACAAAAACAAATTGACCTCTGTCAAAACTGCTATAAGATTATCAAGACAGATCCTAACAATAGCCTCTTTAAAGGTATGACGGATCTGAACAATCGTGACTTTGATCCCTTTGGTGATTTCTTCAATGACCTAAACAATTTCAGGCCTTCTAACAATACTCCTCCAATTCCCCCAACCCAATCAGGTGGAGGTTACGGTGGAAACGGCGGTTATGGTTCTCAAAATCGTGGACCTGCTCAAACTCCTCTACCAAGCCAAGAAAAAGGCCTACTGGAAGAATTTGGTATCAACGTAACTGAAATTGCCCGTCGTGGAGATATAGATCCCGTTATTGGGCGCGATGATGAGATTATCCGTGTCATTGAGATTCTCAATCGCAGAACCAAGAATAATCCTGTTCTTATTGGCGAACCAGGTGTCGGAAAAACGGCCGTTGTCGAAGGTCTAGCTCAGAAAATTGTTGATGGCGATGTTCCACATAAACTCCAAGGTAAACAAGTCATCCGTCTGGATGTGGTTAGCTTGGTTCAAGGAACGGGTATTCGTGGACAATTTGAAGAACGCATGCAAAAACTCATGGAAGAAATTCGCAAACGTGAAGATATCATCCTCTTTATCGATGAAATCCATGAAATTGTTGGTGCTGGTTCTGCGGGCGATGGCAATATGGATGCAGGAAATATCCTCAAGCCAGCCCTTGCTCGTGGGGAACTGCAACTGGTCGGTGCCACTACCCTCAATGAATACCGTATCATTGAAAAAGATGCTGCCCTAGAGCGTCGTATGCAGCCTGTCAAAGTTGATGAACCAACAGTGGAAGAAACAATCACTATCCTCAAAGGAATTCAAAAGAAATACGAAGACTACCACCACGTTCAGTATACCGATGCTGCAATTGAAGCAGCTACAACTCTTTCCAATCGCTACATCCAAGATCGCTTCTTGCCTGACAAGGCCATTGACCTCCTAGATGAAGCTGGTTCTAAGATGAACTTGACCTTGAATTTTGTGGATCCTAAAGTAATTGATCAACGCTTGATTGAGGCTGAAAATCTTAAATCTCAAGCTACACGAGAGGAAGATTTTGAGAAGGCGGCTTATTTCCGCGACCAGATTGCCAAGTATAAGGAAATGCAAAAGAAAAAGGTCACAGACCAAGACACTCCTATCATCAGTGAGAAAACCATTGAGCACATTATCGAGCAGAAAACAAATATCCCTGTTGGTGATTTAAAAGAGAAAGAACAATCTCAACTCATCCATCTAGCCGAAGATCTCAAGTCTCATGTTATTGGCCAAGATGATGCAGTCGATAAGATTGCCAAGGCTATTCGCCGTAATCGTGTCGGTCTCGGTACGCCTAACCGTCCAATTGGAAGCTTCCTCTTTGTCGGGCCAACCGGTGTCGGTAAGACAGAACTTTCCAAACAACTAGCCATTGAACTTTTTGGTTCTGCTGACAGCATGATTCGCTTTGACATGAGTGAATACATGGAAAAACACAGCGTTGCTAAGTTGGTCGGTGCCCCTCCAGGTTATGTTGGTTACGATGAGGCTGGGCAATTAACTGAAAAAGTTCGCCGCAATCCATATTCTCTCATCCTTCTCGATGAAGTGGAAAAAGCCCATCCAGATGTTATGCACATGTTCCTCCAGGTCTTGGACGATGGTCGTTTGACAGATGGGCAAGGACGTACCGTTAGCTTCAAGGATGCCATCATCATCATGACTTCAAATGCAGGTACAGGTAAGGCAGAAGCCAGCGTTGGATTTGGTGCTGCTAGAGAAGGACGTACCAACTCTGTTCTCGGTGAACTCGGAAACTTCTTTAGCCCAGAGTTTATGAACCGTTTTGATGGCATTATCGAATTTAAGGCTCTCAGCAAGGACAACCTCCTTCAGATTGTCGAGCTCATGCTAGCAGATGTTAACAAACGTCTTTCTAGCAACAACATTCATTTAAATGTAACTGACAAGGTCAAGGAAAAGTTGGTTGACCTCGGTTATGATCCAAAAATGGGAGCACGCCCACTTCGCCGCACTATTCAAGACTATATTGAGGACGAAATCACTGACTACTACCTTGAAAATCCAAGTGAAAAAGACCTAAAGGCAGTTATGACCAGCAAGGGCAACATTCAAATCAAATCTGCCAAAAAAGCTGAAAAAATCAAAGAGAATACTTCTGAAATAGAAGATTAGAACTCATAAAAAGAACAGGAAACAAGATCTCCTGTTCTTTTTAATTCTCTTCTTGAACTTGATAGCGAAGAATTGTTTTCAATTTGCTTGGCTCCGTTCGATGAAGGTTATTGAGATAGATTTCTCGGTGGTACTCCGTAATTCTTTTGAGTTTATGAAGTTGACAAAAATCTTCCATATCTGCAAAAGTCTCATTTTCTGTATCAAAGGGTCCTACATGAAGCATAGCAAGACTTAGGCCTTCTTCTATTTTTTCAAAACGAATAGCCTCATAGAGAAGATTTGGCTTCTTGATCATCACCTCGTTCAGAGATTCCTCAAATAGTTCTCGCGTAATAAAATCGGGTTGCCCAATCATAATGCTATAAGAAAGCTCACTTTTTACCAGTTCTCCTTCCTTCTCCTTTTTCCATAAACCTTCTAAAGGAAAGACTGTAAAATCATGGTAAACCTCATCCAGAGGAGCTTTTTTATACTTCATCTTTATCGCATAAGCTAAGGCATACAAAATTCCTACGCGTTCTGAAAAATCTTCTTGATTTGGATCGCCTTTACCATCTATCACGATATAGGATTGACCTGGTACTTCCAAGATGGTGGGCCTAGCCTTAATTTGATAAAGAGCTTTCGCTTCTTTTCTCCATTCGTATTTCATTTAATTCTTCTCCTTTCTATCTCTAGTATAACACTAAAACCCTGACATCTTTTGTCAAGGTTTATAAAATTTTTGGATTTTTTCTACTCTAGAAAGCAGTTCCTTCTTCAGATAGTCAGGGTCGAGTATTTCCACTCCATCTAAATAAGACAGGAGGTAAGTATACATACTTTCATGCTCTGGTAGGACTGTCTTGACATAATAACATCCATCTTTGCCCAAGCTAATCTCATCTTCTAAAAAATCTTCATAAACCCGGAAAGCAAGCTTGGGACTAAACTTCAAGGAAACTTCGATTTGATTTGCCACTTGATCTGAACTATCAACGGAATCCATCACGTTTTTCTGCTTCACTATTTCATTTGTTAGGTGACAATTCCTAATTCTAGATAACTTGAAAAAACGCCAGTCTTCCTTCAAACAACAGTAAGCATGAAGGTACCAATCTCTCTTTTTAAATGCGAGTTTAAAAGGTTCAACTGTACGAATCGTTTTCTGACCACTCCCACCTAGATAAGTGATAACCAGTCGCCTCTTCTCTAGAATAGCATGTTTGATATTATCAAATAATTCTTTTTGACCTTCTCGCTTTCTCCAGTCAGTCAAATCTACTTCTATCCAAGGGCTGGTAGAAACTTGAAAAATAGATTCCAATTTTTCAAGTAAAAAATCTTGCCTGTTATCGGTCAAGGCTTGAATTCCTTGCAAAGCTGATAGAAGTTCTAATTTTTCATCCTCAGAAACTAGAGTGCGATCCAGAACAAAGTCTTTCATTAAAAAGATCCCACCTGCCTTTCCAGGAATCGAATAAAGGGGAATCCCCGCCATACTCAAGCGCTCAATATCACGATAAATTGTTCGTACAGACACTTCAAATAATCGGGCTAATTCAGGAGCTGTTGTACTACCTTTTTCTAAAAGTAGATATAGAATACGAAATAATCTTGATTCTGCCATAAAATCACCTCCCTTTTATTATACCAGTTAAAGAAGTCCATTTAGAGAATTTACCCCAACAAATATTGATAAAGTTAAAGTAGATTTTCTTCACAAGTTCGTTGGTTTCTTCTTGACAGCTTGCCCTTCGTCCATTATGATAATAATAACGATACTAGATAATGAGGAAAATGCAATGGCAAACCCAACTTTCGGAGAAAAAAAAGCGAATACAGACTATGTTGCACGCTATGGAGTGTATGCAGTTATCCCTGACGCTGAACAAAAACAAATAGTTTTAGTTCAAGCTCCTAATGGTGCTTGGTTCTTACCAGGTGGCGAAATTGAAGCAGGGGAAAATCATCAGGAAGCCCTAAAACGTGAATTGATTGAAGAGCTTGGATTCACAGCTGAAATTGGTGTCTATTACGGACAAGCTGACGAATATTTCTACTCTCGTCACCGTGATACCTACTACTACAATCCTGCCTACCTCTATGAAGCGACATCTTTCAAGGAAGTTCAAAAACCACTAGAAGACTTTAATCATATTGCCTGGTTCCCTATTGATGAGGCTATTGAAAATCTCAAACGTGGTAGCCATAAATGGGCCATTCAATCTTGGAAAAAACAGCATAAGATTGACTAAATCAAGCTACTTTATTCAAAAAGTGCTATAATAGTATTAGAAAATCGGAGGAAATGTTATGAAGCTAATCAATACGACAAACTCACACTCGCAACTTGTAAAAAGCCAGCTAGAAAGTACAGATGCAACTCTTGTTGAGGTCTATTCTGCTGGAAATACAGATGTTATTTTTACCCAAGCTCCGCTTCACTATGAAATCCTCATCTCAAATAAACACCGTGCTATTCGAGAAACTGAAATCGAAGCCATCCAAGAGTTTTTCTTGAAACGTAAAATTGATAAGGACTCTATTGATGAGGCCAATATCAAAACCCTCTACTCAGAAAAATTAATTGGGATTTCAATTCCAATCAAATAAAATTTTGGAGAGATTAGAAAGCTATTGAACCTTATAGACCAAACATAGGTTCTGACTTGCTTTTTAAATCGTCTCCAATTTTTTATCTTGAGATCTTATCATACAAGATTTTATAGACAAATAATAAAAAAGATTTGATTCTGCTTCTCACACAATCAAATCTTTTTCTTTTATTAAAAACGAATCGTTTCACGTGTTTTCTCATATGAGGTAACAAAGCGGTTGGTTACACCAGGCTCTGCCACTTCCAATGCTTGAGAAATCTTGTCAAATGAAGCGTGGTAATCAAATTCTTTCTCAAAAATGTCCAAAGCTTCATTAAAGGCTTCTTGAATGCGCTCATCAAATGAGCGGTAACGGTTAGAATATTGTAAGAGTTGTTCTGTCAAGGTTGCATACTGTACAATATTATAAGTTTCCGTTTCTAAAGCTTCCATATCATTCGTTGCAATTTCCAGAACACGGTTAACTGACTCTATATTGACCAATTTTTGTTCTAATTCAGCCATTAGATCTTCCGTATTATTACTTGCTGTAAAGAATAACTTCAAGAAAGTTTGTGGAATACCAGGTAGGTTCCGTTTTTCCATATATCTCTTGATTGTATGGAGACGATTAACATATACATTTGCCTTTTGACGTGCATTGATATCATCTTTCTCAATTCGTGCAAGACGCTCACTAACTGAAATCTGTTCATCTTCAATCTCTTTAAGATTTTCCTGTAAAGATTCAAGATTTTCTTCAAGAATTGAATATGCTTGAGTTGGTTCATCTTGATTTGAAGTTGCCTCAATAATAGCAGTCTCAAAGCTTTCTAATTCGGACTGTAAACGACGAACATGACTTGCATCTGACTCAGAAAGTAAATAGTTCTTACTCAAACGCTCAATATCTTCTATCAATAAAGCATTATTTTCCTTCATATGTTGAAGATAAGTAGGAAGTGTTGCTACTAAACCTTCTACTACTTTCTGTGCCGCAATTTCTCTTGTAAAGATATCATAAAGTGCATTAATCTCTTCTTGGATTTGAGTATTTTCGTACTC
>NZ_DXLC01000165.1:0-4521 GCF_019414905.1 Streptococcus sp.
ATCTACAACCTCAAAACAGTGTTTTGAGCAGCCTACGGCTAGTTTCCTAGCTTGCTCTTTGATTTTCATTGAGTATAAAATACAAGAAGATAACTTCTTGAAAAAACAAAAATAGCTCCCTAAGAACTAGGGAGCCCCGACCTCTAAAAGAGGTGCCCGAACAATATGATACCTAAAAATAGGATAATTGTCAATAGCTAACTTTTATTCCTCGATATTTTCAGCATCATCATCTGAAAACTCGTCGTCGTCTTCGTTGAGATCCACGTCTTCACCCAAGTCATCAGGAGCGATTTCGTTGATTTCTGCATCATAAGCTTCCACTTCATTTTTTTCATCATCTGGATTTTCATCATCGTATGAAAGAGCTGGATCTGCTTCGTATGCATCTTCATCTTCTGGATCATCTGCATTGTAGTCAATGGCATCTGAATCACCATCCATGAAGGCATTGACACGTTTTTTCTTAGCTTTTGGTGCTACTTCATCGTCGTCATTTTCTTCAAGAGCGATGATTTCTTCGTCGATTTCGTCTACACCATACCATGAACGAAGTCCCCATTTGTTGTCTCCAAGTGAGATGAAGCTACCGTCAAAGTTCAACTCTGTGTAGAACAAAGGCAAAGCTTCGCGGATATCGCTGTTTGATGTTCCAAGGTAGTTTTGAATTTCGTTTACAAGATCGCTAAAATGCATCTCGTGATCGCGACCACGAAGTTCCAAGATAGCACGCGCTACCTCAATCATAGATAGTTCACTTTTTTCTTGCCCAGCAAATACTTCTAATTCCAAAGCGTTTCTCCTCATTTATACTACTATCGCCAGAGCGAACAGACTCTGACCTCATTTTATCATTTACTCTTTATTTTACGATAATTTTGCAGAATAGTCAAAGGTTAAGGGGGAGAATTATTTCTTTGCTACCCATCCGATGGCATCGTGAGGTGGATTTTCAGTATCAATCCAGATAAATTCAATACCTATTTCCCCATTTTTAAACTTGGTTAAACGAATACCGTTGATTTCCAGTTCATTGAGTCGTTGACCCGTCAAGACCTCTCGTTCCTTCAACTGGAAAACACCACGTAAGATCCAATTCCCAAGAATTTCTTGTTTATCAGTTGACTGGATTGCCTTGCCAGCTTCTTGGTTGATATAGGCATTGATGACATCTCCAGAAGGTAAGAAGCGTAGTTTAAAAGTTCTTTCTTCTTTGGGTAGAGCTAGTTTTTTAGTGCTGGGTTCAAAAGTTCCAAATCTAGGACCAAAGAAGTCTGGCCTTTCGTCATGAAAGTTCTTAGAGTCTGGCAGAGGAATGTAAACTTCACTAACTGGACGATAAACCAGCTGTTCAATCTCCTTGATGAGTTTTTTATTGCCAGTATTGTGGACAAAGTGAATCAAGTCCTCACGAATCGCCTTCATCTGAATTTTTTCTTCCTTGCTAGTCCACTTTTTCAAGAGGATTTCTTCTAAAGAAAAAGTCACAAAAGCTAGTTCTTCTGGAGCGAGACTGTTTTTGAATTTTTCCTGAATCTTTAAAATCCGTGGCAGACGATCTTTCTTAGCTAATTTTGAACCACCATTAAAGGCATTAAAGCCCGAGTTTTCTTCCACATTCCCATGTTTGTCTGTGATAACCCAAGACACCGTTTCTAAGATATCAGATTGTCTCTTTTCAGCGGTCAGTAAATGAAGGTTTTCAAAGAGAGAAAAAGGATCTTCAATATAATGGACGTCCCAAGTATCTACCACAATATCTTTATTGTTAAAAGTCATGTGGAGCTGACTGTCAGCTGCCGTGTACTTGTAGTGGTGTTGCCCATCCGTAAATCGAAAATTAGTTGGATTATTTTTAGTAGTTGATCCTTCAATGACTAGATTATCAATATCAACTGGTAAATAAGTCGTCTCGCCAACAAAAATCCTAGGATTTTCTCCCTTTGGTGTCGGCATCAGAACGTGATAAACAGCTTCAACATTGACCGAATCTGAGTTAAACCCCTTAATTTGTGCCTTAGAAGATTCGATTCTCTGATTTCTTAAGGTCGCAATCTTTCGTGCCAACTCTTTATAGCGTTGATAGTTTCCCTTGTCTGCCGTTTCTTTATCTGCTGAGATATCTGCATGGAATTTGATATCACCCAGCAAGTCCGTCCAATCTTGAGAGTCCTTCTTAAACTGAGCGATCTTTTGGTCTCCAGAATTAATCCCAAAAGATTTAATACCCACTAGGTATTTATGATTTTCATCCACAACGACAGAGGCATCATAGGAGGTATTGGCAATATCTTCCCCAACCGCATTAAAAGCCTTCTGGAAGACTGTTTCTTGAAATTTAGAATTAACAATCGGAGCCACATAATTCTCTGTTTGTCCCTCATCTTCAGATTCTGCCTTTTGAGAGAAAGCTTGGCTCAAGCTAGCGAAGTTGGTAATTAAGGTTTTGTATTTGTCTTTTTGTTCAGACTTTAGATGTTCCCACATAAGCGCCCTCTTTTCTATCTTCAGTATATCAAAAGAAGATTAGTTTTTCACTAACCCTCTTTATACATTCGTTAATTAATGCTGTAAAATTCAAGTTTGCCTTGTTTTTTTACAAATCTCAAATAATCTTCGTCTGATAAAACCGCTAAACCATCGTCATAAGATTTGATTTTTTCAAGAGCTTGATCACAGCTATCTACAAAGTCCTTGACATAGGATTGCCCTTCAAATTGTCCATTCATCTTGGTGTAGATAATAGCGAATTTTCCTGAGCGGTTAAGTTGAGATTGCCCTTGGCTTTCGTTCAAAGCCTTGGCAACATTTCCTGCGATGCGTTTAATCACAGGAACAACCACACTGTTTCCAGCCTGCTTGTATAGCTGACCGTTAGAAACCCCTTCAGGGATTTTGAAGGATTTAGGATATCCTTGAACATTAAAGGTTTCTTTCGGTGTCAACTTGCGAATCTCACCACTGTCTGTCAGGATCAATGGAACGTTGTGCCCACCTGTTCCCATATTGGCTGTCAAGGTAGGGACAACACCGTTTTTATTTTCACGGACATACTGACGGCGCCATTGGTAAACTGTATCTTGACTAGTCACTTCAAACTTCAACTGGTCGTAGAAATTCTGCTTGCCTTCACGGTAGTAGTAGACCTCATCTAGCTTATCACCAAAGTTAATGACGTCTTGAAGAGAAGTCGTGAGCTTGATTTCCTCTGGAAATTCAAACAAATCATAAGCTTCCTTGGTATCAAAGCCAACAATGTAGATACGTTCACGGTTTTGTGGGATATTTCCGTAATCTTTTCCGTTGAGAACCTTCCACTTGATAAAGTAGTTGTTTTCGGTCAAAGCTTCACGAATAACCTTGAAGGTATTGCCGTGGTCATGACCTACCATGTTTTTGACGTTTTCAATGAAAATAGCGCGAGGTTTACGCCCTTCAATCATACGAAGCAATTCGAAGAAAAGATCGCCACGATCATCATCAAAGCCTTTGCGATAACCCGCAATACTAAAGGCCTGACATGGGAAACCTCCCATAATCACATCCACGCGCTCAGCTGGAATATCCCCTGGCTGAACATCGTGAATATCACGACCATCCAAATAGGTATCTGGATGGTTTAACTGATAAGTCTGACGCGCATACTTATCAAATTCATTGGCATACACCACTCTGAACTCGTTGGTCTGTTCAAATCCCAACTCAATTCCCCCAACACCTGAGAAGAAAGCTGCAATGTTGTACTTCTCAGAGCGGTTCGAACTTACAGAATTTGTCATGTAGTAACCTGCTTTCTAATGAACATATTCATAGATACATTTAAAAAAGTTGATTTTCATAATAGAGAATATTTTAGCATTTAATCAATCTTTAAATATTTTCTCAAAAATACTTCTCCATTTTTCTGGAACTTTATCATAATCATAACTATCTTCTGTTATCCAATTATCCCGCATATATTTAAAGGCACTATAAGGTTTTTCACTACTAGGAGCTGTATATCCTAAAACATCTTCAATACATTCCTCTAAAACAAATAATTGTGAATCACAATCTAAAGCTTCTCTAATAGGGACATTATATTTCGTTGCTCCAGGTGTTCCTGCATCTCTATCATGCATAACATAAGGTATAATTCCCATAGATTTCATATACTTGATTACAGAAATAATTACCGGTTTCCCTCTTGCACGTACAATTTGCCAGTCACACTTGATTTTTTTCCTCAAATCTTCTGGAGCAGCTAATATTGTTTCTCTAAGCACAAGCTCCTCAGTATCTCCTTCAATTATTAATACCTTTTTAGCAAAGAATACTCTTGACAAATAATCATCCATTTTTAGTAGCATTTTTACGTAACTTTTATCTTCTGTCTGCAATTCTTTAAATGCTTGTTCATGATTAAATGCTATATTTTTTATAATACTAATTTCGCCAAGATTAATTGATAGATAATTTAAAACTTGCCCTGCCTTTCTACTTAAATCAATCATATATGGCGAATGGGTTGTACAAATTATT
>NZ_DXLC01000166.1:0-1446 GCF_019414905.1 Streptococcus sp.
GAGCTTCCCTGCATATCCAATACCTGAGAATAATCTCCTGCAATCAGGTCCTTAACTTTTTGATTGATTTGCTTCAACCGAATATTATCCCGACGATTTTCTAGCAAAAGTAAGGTCACTACTAAAATAAAGCCAAGTAGAATGAGGATAAAGATAAAATCACTGGTTAAAACTGTATCTTTAATTAGTTTAATCATTATTTCTCATATAATAACCAACACCGCGACGTGTTAGGATATATTCAGGACGACTTGGTGTATCTTCTATCTTCTCACGCAAACGTCTGATGGTTACGTCAACTGTTCGAACATCTCCGAAATAATCATACCCCCAGACCGTTTCAAGCAAGTGTTCACGCGTAATTACTTGACCGATATGAGAAGCCAAGTGATACAAAAGCTCAAATTCACGGTGAGTTAAGTCTAGTTCTTCACCGTATTTCTTAGCAACATAGGCATCTGGAACAATCTCCAAGTCCCCAATTTGCAAGGGTTGAGTTTTATTTTCATCTGATTCTTGATTATCTACAGAAGCCAAGTCCGTGCGACGAAGGAGAGCTTTGACACGCGCCTGCAACTCACGATTTGAGAAGGGTTTGGTTACATAGTCATCCGCCCCAAGCTCTAAACCAATAACCTTATCAAATTCGCTGTCTTTAGCTGAAAGCATGATAATAGGTACACTACTTGTCTTGCGAATAGTCTTAGCAACTTCTAAACCATCAATTTCTGGAAGCATCAAATCCAGAATAATAATATCTGGCTGCTCTGCTTCAAATTGCTCTAGCGCTTCACGACCATTAAAAGCGGTTACAACCTCGTAACCTTCCTTGGTCATATTAAACTTGATAATATCTGAGATTGGTTTTTCATCATCTACAATTAATATTTTTTTCATATGTTCACCTTTTTCTCTACTATTATACCAAAAAAATAGCAAGAAGACACAATAGCTAGTCTTTGCTACTGTCTAAGTTGGATTGTGCATAAGCCTGCCAGATTTTTTGTTGGGGTTTGGCAAGTGGAACATCCTTGAACTCTTCTGGTGAAAGCCAGCGAACTTCCCTATCTGAAAAATCATGAAAGTCACTCACCTGACCTGCTACAATCTGTACATTCCACTTTCGATGGCTAAAGACATGCTTGACAGTCTCAAAACAAACATCAAGCCAATCAACTTCTAGGTCATAGTCCTGCTGGAAACTCTCTTCTGGACTGGGGCCAAAGTTTACACTTTCTTCTGCAACCTGATGGAAGAGGTCAAACTGCTCCTCTTGCGAAAAGTCATCTACTTCTACCAGTGGGAAATGCCAAAAACCTGCCAATAGCTTTTCACTTTCATTTTTTTCAAGTAAAAATTGCCCCTGAGAATTTTTCACAACTAAGGCTTTAAGATAAATTGGGACAGGCTTTTTCTTGGGAGCCTTAATTGGATAACGGTCCATTG
>NZ_DXLC01000167.1:0-4700 GCF_019414905.1 Streptococcus sp.
TACTTCCTTAACGTCATCTACAAACTGAACCATCACACGCAAACCAGCAATATCCTGTAAATCGTGTTCTAAGGTCGCATAAGTAATACCACGTCGAGCCATTTTTTCCTTGATACTTTCAATTGGCTTGACTCGACCAGTCACAAACTCAATCGGAGAATGCTTATTTTGCTTGCGATATTGCTTACGAATACCACGTAGTTTAATCTTTAACTCACCAACAGCTTGAATGTAAGGATCTAGAAATTCTTCCCAGTCTAAGGTCATATATTCTCCCTTGTTCTCATATTATCCTTCAAAAATATCTTTGATTTTTTCTCCAGATTCATATACAATAAATACAATGCTTATTATACCATAAATCCGCTTTCAACGATAAATAAAAGGTAAGAAAAATGAAACATTTAGAAATTGAATTGAAAACACTACTGAAAAAAGATGAATATGATCGTCTAAAAGAACAGTTCGGAGGTGTCACTCCTGTTCTTCAAAAAAATTACTACATGGACACGCCTGATTTTGAACTGCGAGAAAAGAAAGTCGCTATGCGCATTCGAACTTTTGAAGACTGGGCAGAACTGACACTCAAAGTCCCACAAAGTATTGGAAACATGGAATACAACCAAAAATTGCAACTAAAAGATGCTGAAAACTATCTGAGCAAGAAAGAACTTCCTCAAGGGCTAGTATTAGATGAATTGGCGAAACATGGTATTAAAACTAGTGAATGGCAGATTCTTGGTTGTCTAACGACACTTCGCTATGAAATGCAAACAGCTATTGGTCTCATGGCGCTGGATGAAAGTCAGTACTTTGATATGACAGATTACGAATTAGAGCTTGAAGTCGAAAATCACGAGCAAGGGAAACAAGATTTCCAGAAATTTTTAAAGGAAAATCAGATTGATTATCAAAAAGCTCCCTCAAAATTGGTTCGATTTGTCAAAAGCATGAAAAATAGCTGAAATAATCTCTATTTTTTGGTAAAATAGAAAAGATAAAAATACACAAATCCCAGTTCATATAGGTAAGACATATATAACTAGGATTTATAAAGTTTACAGAGGACGGTCTATAATGTCAGATAGAAAAAATATGAAACTTTTCGCACTCAACTCTAACCAAGAGATTGCACAAAAAATTGCTCAAGCTGTTGGTGTCCCACTTGGAAAACTATCATCACGTCAATTTTCTGACGGAGAGATCCAAGTGAATATCGAAGAGAGTGTCCGTGGTTATGATGTGTACATCATCCAATCTACAAGTTTCCCTGTTAACAACCACCTAATGGAATTGTTAATCATGGTTGATGCTTGTGTGCGTGCAAGTGCCCACAGTATCAACGTTGTCCTTCCGTATTTTGGCTATGCACGCCAAGATAGAATTGCATCATCTAGAGAACCACTAACAGCTAAACTAGTTGCTAACATGCTGGTTAAAGCTGGTGTAGATCGTGTCCTTACCCTCGACTTACATGCAGTTCAAGTACAAGGATTCTTTGATATTCCTGTAGATAATCTTTACACTGTTCCTCTCTTTGCTAAACACTACTGTGATAAAGGATTAAGAGGTTCAGATGTTGTTGTCGTTAGCCCTAAAAATTCAGGAGTAAAACGTGCTCGTAGCCTGGCTGAATATCTTGATGCTCCTATCGCCATTATCGACTACCCTCAAGACGATGCAACTCGCAATGAAGGCTATATCATCGGTGATGTTGAAGGTAAAAAAGCTATCTTGATTGATGACATTTTAAATACAGGACGTACCTTCTCTGAAGCAGCCAAAATCGTTGAACGTGAAGGGGCTACAGAAATTTATGTTGTTTCTAGCCACGGTCTCTTCGTTGAAGGTGCTGCTGAACTTCTTGACAATACTAAGATTAAAGAAATTCTTGTGACTGATTCAGTAGCAACAAAAGAAAAAACTCCTAAAAACGTATGCTACATCACTGCTAGTGAGTTAATTGGTGATGCCATCGTCCGTATCCACGAAAGAAAACCAGTCAGCCCACTCTTTGCCTACAACAAAAAGAAATAAGGTGATTCTTTGATTTATTTGGACAATGCTGCGACGACTCCTATGTCAGCAGTTGCTATTTCAGCGATGACCGAGGTTATGCAAGAAACCTATGGAAATCCTTCTAGTATTCATGGGCATGGTCGCCAAGCTGGCAAACTCTTGCGAGAAGCCCGTCAGGAACTAGCTCAGTTACTGGGAACAAAACCTCAACATATCTTTTTCACTTCTGGTGGAACAGAAGGCAACAATACTGCCATCATTGGCTACTGCCTTCGTCACCAAGAACGAGGAAAACATATCATCACAACTGCCATCGAGCACCATGCTGTCCTTGAAACGATTGATTACTTGGTTCAGCACTTTGGTTTTGAAGCAACCATTATCCAGCCAGAAAATCAAGAAATCACAGCCCAACAAATTCAAAAGGCCTTACGTGACGATACGATTTTGGTTTCTACCATGTTTGCCAATAATGAGACTGGAAACCTACTGCCCATTGCTGAAATTGGCCAAATACTTAAGCAACACCCTGCTGTCTATCATGTCGATGCAGTTCAGACAATCGGTAAAATCCCTATTCATCCAGAAGAATTGGGAATTGATTTTCTCACTGCTTCAGCCCATAAATTCCATGGTCCTAAGGGAATCGGCTTTCTCTACGCATCTAGCATGGACTTTGATTCCTATCTACATGGCGGAGACCAAGAACAGAAAAAACGTGCAGGGACTGAAAATCTGGCTGCCATCGTAGGCATGCTTGCAGCCCTAAAAGAAGATTTAGAAAAGCAAGAAGAACATTTTCAACATGTACAAATTCTAGAAACTTCCTTTCTTGCAGAGCTAGAGGGAATTCAGTATTACTTGAATAGAGGAGAACATCATCTCCCTTATGTTGTCAATATTGGATTTCCTGGGCAGAAAAACGACCTCTTACTCCTTCGTCTAGATTTAGCTGGAATTTCAATCTCTACTGGCTCAGCCTGTACTGCAGGCATTGTCCAATCCAGCCATGTTCTTGAAGCCATGTACGGGGCAAATTCAGAACGCTTGAAGGAATCCGTTCGCATCAGTTTGTCTTCACAAAATACTGTTGAAGAACTACAAACCCTCGCAAAAACCTTAAAAGAAATTATCGGAGGTTTGCCATATGGCATTTGAAAAAACCATTCAATTAAAAAATTGTCGTTACGACTACACTCTTAGCCCTTCTGTTAAAAAATTCACCCTCAAAGACAACACCTTTTTTGAGACTAAAGTTGGTAACTATGAACTGACTCGTCTACTTGAAAAGGTACCAAACAGCGGTGAAGGCTTCCAACTCAAAATCATCATTAACAAGGAACTTACAGGAGCTAAAATCAATATCACTGACAAGTTTGGTCTTCGTTTAGTTGATATTTTCAAATCAGAAGACCACCACATTCATCAGGAAAAATTCTACTTCCTCATGGATAGCTTGGTAGAACGTGGTGTCTTTACAAAATCAGAAAGATAGAGCCAAAATGTTTGAATTGACCTATAAGGACAGCTATCATGTAGAGCGTACACTCAAGTATGAGGATTATGAAGCTCTCATGCTGGCTTTGTCAGGATGTGTGACCCTACCAGATACACTTTATGTGTCTTCTTTGACTTTTGAGGGGCAGGAAGTTTACCAAGGATTGGTTGGAGACCTCTACCGTTTTCTATCACAAACATCATTTTTACATCAAAACTAAGATTTTTCTTAGTTTTTTATTGTTTTTGTTGATTTTTTCACAATGTTTCTATAAAATAGAAGAATAGAAAGGTTGTGATTTTGTGAAAGATAAACAGTCTGCTATTCCAAAAGCTACAGCAAAAAGACTCTCTCTCTACTATCGAATTTTTAAGAGATTTCATGCAGAAAAGATTGAACGTGCCAACTCTAAGCAAATTGCAGAGGCTATCGGTATTGATTCAGCGACAGTTCGTCGTGATTTTTCCTATTTTGGTGAACTTGGTCGTCGTGGTTTTGGCTATGATGTCAAAAAACTGATGACGTTTTTTGCCGATTTGCTCAATGATAACTCCATTACTAATGTTATGCTGGTTGGTATTGGAAATATGGGTCATGCCCTTCTCCACTACCGTTTCCATGAGCGTAACAAGATGAAGATTATCATGGCCTTTGATCTAGATGACCATCCTGAGGTCGGGACCCAAACTCCTGATGGTATTCCCATTTACGGGATTTCTCAAATCAAGGATAAAATTAAGAATGCCGATGTCAAAACTGCTATCCTAACTGTTCCCAGCGTCAAGTCACAAGAGGTTGCCAATCTCTTGGTGGATGCTGGCGTGAAAGGTATTCTCAGTTTTTCACCTGTCCATCTACATTTACCAAAAGACGTGGTCGTTCAGTATGTCGATTTGACAAGTGAACTCCAAACCCTCCTCTATTTCATGCGAAAAGAGGATTAGAAAGCGAAAATCATTTTATGAAAAAACCAGTTATTGGGATAACAGGAAACGAAAAAACTCATCCAGATGATAACATCATGATGAGCTACGCAGCAAAAAGTTTTGTAGAAGGCGTTAAAGACGCTGGAGGGATTCCCATCATCCTACCGATTGGTGATCAAGAAATGGCCTACCACTATATCAGTATGATTGATAAGCTCATCTTGACTGGAGGACAAAATGTTCATCCTCAGTTTTAT
>NZ_DXLC01000168.1:0-12058 GCF_019414905.1 Streptococcus sp.
CCATTGCTTTCCAAGTAAGTCAAAATCATCTGTGCATCGTTTTCCAACATTTCAAAGGAACGCGGTTTGAGAGAGAGGTTCAAGGTACGGTCCACTTCACGAAAACCAATGACACGCGCATCTAAAACTTGACCCAAACGTGGCTCTGCATAGCGCTCGCTAGGATGGATAAAGCCAAGCATGTTATTTTCTGGTAGGTAAACAAAAGTTCCTGACAGCTTGAGGCGGTAAACAATGGCTGGCCAGTTTTGGTTCTGCATGTTGTTGTAGGCAGGACGAGCTAGACGTTGGAAGTCTTCTTGATAGGCCAAGAGGCCCCAGATACGGTCTTTCTTGTCCACTTCAAGACGGATGTAGAGTTGGTCGCCCTTCTTAGGCCAGAGTTCCTTGAGCTCAGGGAGAATATCGAGTGACACAACGATTTCCTTGTCAGGAAGGCCTGTATCCACAAAGACACCCAAGTCCTTACGAACCTCTGTAACACGGCCCCAACCAAATTGGTCCTGAGTGGCAGTCACTTCTAAGGTTGTCAGGCGGAGTTTTTGCTTCATATCCGTGTAGGCAAAACCTTTGACCGTATCCCCTACTGTATGTTGACCTTCTTCCTTGGCAAGAGCATAGGTTTGACCATCCTTTTGCACAAAGTAAAAACGGTCGTTTTCATCGATGATCAGTCCAACGATAAAACTTGCAAGATTTGTATTCATATTTCCTTCTTTCGAATAAAACTCAGCCAGCAATGCCAACTGAGTTTTTCTGTTTATTTTTAGACTTCCAAAAGTTCTTTCTCTTTGTTGGCAGTCATGTCATCGATGTGTTTAACAGCATCGTCTGTTACTTTTTGAATGTCTTTTTCAAGAGTCTTCAATTCGTCTTCAGTGATTTCTTTTGCTTTTTCTTGTTTCTTAGCCTCGTCCATAGCATCGCGACGGATATTGCGGACAGCCACTTTAGCATTTTCGCCGACCTTCTTCACTTCTTTAGCAAGGTCACGACGAGTTTCTTCTGTAAGAGCAGGGATAACCAAACGAATAACAGAACCGTCGTTAGCTGGTGTGATACCAAGATCAGAGGCATTCAAGGCACGTTCGATGTCTTTCAATGAAGACTTGTCAAATGGTGTCACCAACAAAACACGCGCTTCTGGAATCGTAATTGAAGCGATTTGGTTAAGAGGAGTTTCTACTCCATAGTATTCTACATGTACACGGTCAAGCAAGCTTGCATTGGCACGACCAGCACGGATACCACCAAATTCACGAGCAAGTGATTGGTGAGACTGGGTCATTCTCTCTTTAGCTTTTTCAATAATTGCGTTAGCCATAATCTTTCTTATTCCTTTTCTTCGATATTATTTGAAACTGTTGTTCCGATATTTTCTCCAAATACAACACGTTTGATGTTGCCTGGTTGGTTCATGTTGAAGACAACCAAGTCAATGTCGTTATCCATTGAGAGGGTTGAAGCTGTTGAGTCCATGATACGAAGACCTTTATTGATAACGTCACGGTGGGTCAATTCTTCAAATTTAACAGCTGTCTTATCTTTCTTAGGATCGGCATTGTAAACACCATCGACACCATTTTTGGCCATAAGGATAGCATCTGCTTCAATTTCAGCCGCACGAAGGGCCGCTGTGGTATCTGTTGAGAAGTATGGTGAACCAATTCCAGCACCAAAGATAACGATACGGCCTTTTTCAAGGTGACGAAGGGCACGTCCACGTACGTAAGGCTCTGCCACTTGTTGCATTGCAATGGCTGTTTGCACACGTGTGTCAACCCCAACTTGTTGCAATGAATCTGCCATCACAAGAGCATTCATAACAGTCCCAAGCATTCCTGTGTAATCTGCCTGAACGCGGTCCATTCCTGCTTCTGCAGCAGGTTCTCCACGCCAGAGATTTCCTCCACCGATAACAAGGGCAATTTCGATACCTAAGCTATGAACTTCTTGAATCTCTTTTGCGATTGTTTGAACTGTTTGGATATCAATCCCTACGCCACGTTCACCGGCAAGGGCTTCACCTGATAACTTGATTAAAATACGTTTATACTTGGGATTCGCCATTTTCACTCTCCTTCTTTTATCCTACCTATTTTATCACAATTTCTAAGATTTTTATAGTATCATGAGCAATTCTTTCAAAAAAATTAGACAGTTAAAAATTCCTCTAAGTCGGCAAGAGCACGCTCTGCAATTTTTTCATAACGAGCCTTCTTATCACGGATACGTTCGCCTTCCAACTCCTTGATGATTCCGAAATTGACATTCATTGGTTGGAAATGTTTGCTGTCGGCATGGGTGATGTAATGAGCTAAGCTTCCAATCGCTGTCGTCTCTGGGAAAATAGTCTCGCTTTCTCCCTTGAAAAGACGAGCCGCGTTAATTCCCGCAACTAAGCCTGAAGCAGCTGACTCAACATAGCCTTCCACACCCGTCATTTGACCAGCAAAGAAGAGGTTTGGCTGTTTCTTAGAGCGATAGGTCTGCTCCAGAAGATTTGGTGAATCCATGTAAGAATTGCGGTGCATGACACCATAACGAATAAACTCAGCATTTTCAAGACCTGGAATCATTTGGAAGACACGCTTTTGTTCTCCCCATTTGAGGTGAGTCTGGAAACCAACGATATTGTAGAGGTTACCAGCCGCATTGTCCTGACGCAGCTGAACCACTGCATAAGGTGTTTTGAATTCTCCATCACGAGGGCCTGTATAATCGTCTGGATACTCAAGGCCGACTGGTTTCATAGGGCCATAAAGCATGGTTTTAATACCTCGTTTGGCCATGACTTCGATAGGCATACAGCCTTCAAAGTACTTTTCTTTTTCAAAAGAATTGAGCGGTGCTTCTTCCGCATTGACCAAGGCTTCATGGAAATCCATAAACTCTTGCTTGGTCATGGGAGCGTTGAGGTAGGCAGCTTCTCCCTTATCATAACGAGACTTGAGATAGACCTTGCTCATATCGATGGTGTTGACGTCGATAATAGGCGCTGCCGCATCGTAGAAATAGAACCCATCACCATCATTAAGGGCATGAATCTTCTCAGCTAGGGCATCGCTTGTCAAAGGACCAGTAGCGACAACCGTAATAACATCCGTCGGCAATTCTGTAATTTCATCACGCACCACTTCAATCCAGGGGTGGTTGGCCACTTTTTCGGTTACCATTTGGGAGAAACCATCACGGTCCACCGCAAGAGCTCCTCCTGCAGGAACACGGGTTGCTTCAGCAGATTCCAAGATAACTGAACCCAAGCGACGCATTTCTTCTTTGAGAAGCCCGACAGCATTTGTCAAAGCATCCCCACGAAGAGAATTGGAACAAACCAACTCAGCAAAATTGTCTGTTTTGTGCTGGGGTGTTGACTTGACACCACGCATTTCATAAAGTTTAACTGGAATACCACGTTCTGCAATTTGGTAGGCTGCTTCAGAACCTGCCAAACCAGCACCGATAACATTGATATAAGATTGAGACATGACACTAATACCTCTTTGGGTGGGACGTAAGTCCATATCAAAACACCCCACTGGACTGTTTGACACCCACAAATCTTTCTAATTTTTTCTTCTACTAGTATAACAAAAAAAGGGAAGAAGGCAAACTTCCCTGTTTAGTCATTTTCTTGATTTTCTTCCCAGTCGTGGTAGGCTGCGTAGAGTTGACTTTTATTCCACTGGTAGTATTTCGCAACTTCCTTAATGGCTTGATTTTTCTTCATACCTTGCTGGATGCGGGCTTGGATTTCTAAGAACAAGTCCTCCTCGTCTTTTTCCTCCACATCCTGACTGGCACCTTCAACGATGAGAAGGCATTCGCCCTTGAGTGGCGTTTCAGCTATGCTTTCCAGCAATTCAGAAATGGTACCTCTTTGGTATTCTTCATAGATTTTGGTCAATTCCCTAACCAAAACGACCGAGCGGTCACCATAGACTTCTAGCATATTTTCTAACGTATCTGCAACACGATGGGGAGATTCATAGAAAATCTGAGTTTCAGGATAATCTTTTTTCGAGTCGAAAAATTGCTTTTGCTGGCCTGATTTTCTCGGTAAAAAGCCGTAAAAGATATGTGGCTGTGGCGCTAAACCACTGGCAATTAAAGCAGAAATTCCTGCAGAGGCACCCGGAACTGTGACAACTGCAATCTCTTCCTCAATAGCTACCTTGACCAAATCATGACCAGGGTCTGAGATGCTAGGCAAACCCGCGTCGGATACCTGAGCAATGCTTTGTCCTGCTTTCAGGAAACCAATCAAATCAGGAATTTTTTCCTTGGCATTGTGCTCATGAAAACTGATTTGCTTGGTAGAAATGTCAAAATACTTGAGCAATAGACCTGTATTGCGCGTGTCCTCAGCAGCAATCCAGTCCACTTCTTTCAAGGTCTGAATAGCTCGAAATGTCATATCATCTAGATTGCCAATCGGCGTTGCCACTAGATACAGCTTGCCATAGGGAGACTGCCCCTTAAAACTTTTTTGAATCTGCATGCCTACTCCCTGTACAACAACTCGTCACAGAACATACATTCCTCGTCCTGCTCTCGACGTTGTCCATAAAAATCATTACATACGTGAAAACCATCTTTATAAATTCGACGGACACTTTCACGAACATGCTTGGCCTTGACAGGAGCGTCTGCTTCCACCTCACCCAAGCGTTCGCGCAACTTACTATTTTCCAAACGAAGAGCTGTATTTTCCTCTACCAGGCTCTTGAGATTTTTCTTGATGGCTTCCACATCGGCCAAGGTTACTAGTAACTGTTGGGAAAAATCGTCCAGCGCGTCAAATAATTCTTTTTTGTCCATAAAACAGCCCTTTCCTTTCTTCATCATTCATTTTTGAGTTTATATTTCTTTCAAGACCAGATATTCCATGGCATTTTGAAAGCTGACATTAGCTTGCCACATTTTTCTAGCTTCTAGCAAATCTTGTAGAATCACTCTTACTCTTGCTTGTAGGATATCTTGTCCACAGAGAACTTCAAGAATCCGTAAAACCTGATCTTGTTTTTCCTTGTCATCTGCCAAGCTAGCTAGTTTAGCAACTTGCAAATAACTTTCTTTTTTCTTAGCTACTAACCAAGTCAGCAGGCGTTCACTTTCATCGACCAAGGTCCAAAAGCCTGCCTGATTTGCCAACTTTTCTGCTTCAGCTCGCGATTGACTAAACTGGGCTAAAAGAGTCGCTTTTTTCTTAACCAGTCCCAGTTGTTCTAAGAGCAAGATGAGTTTTTCTTCTTGCTTTTTAAAGTGGAAAATCTGGGTCCGACTTCGGATTGTCGGTAAAATCTTTTCTTCATCGCTTGTCAAGAAGAAAATATAAACCTCACTCTGGGGTTCTTCGATGACCTTGAGCAAAGAATTGGCTGCGTTAGGATGCATTTTCTCAGCTTGCTCGATAATAAAGACCTGCTGCTGGCTTTCAATCCCTGCATGAGAAAACTGACCCACCAATTCCCGAATGCGTTCTGTCTTGATGACCTGATTGACTGGCTTAATTAAGGTGACATCTGGAAACTCTTCCTGTTCAATCAGCTTACAATTTCGGCATTTCTCACATGGTAAAACACCTACTTTATCCGTACAAAAGAGGCTCTTAGCCAAAAACTGCGCCATTTCCAAGCTTCCAAAGAAACCTGAAAAGAGATAGGCGTGATTGAGCTGGTCTTGCTCCAAAATACGGACAAAGCGGTCAAACTGATCTGGCTGCCAGGCCTTTAGTTGATCTTGTTTCATTTAGCTAATCCCATTCTATCAAACAAGATAGCCTTGGTAGTTTCCACAACTTGCTCCAAAGGAAAACTAGCATCAATCTTGACAATGCGACTTCCTTCTTTTTCCAGAAGAGAAAGGTAGCCTTGACGGACTTTTTTGTGCAAGTCCAAACCTTCCAAGTCCAAACGATTAACCTCGCGGTCACTATTAGCTGCAATTCGAGCCAGTCCTTCTTCCACCTCGATGTCAAAATAGAGGGTCAAATCAGGTTTGAGGCCATCTGTCGCAAACTGGTTAAGCCAGTCAATGGCGTCAATATCCAAGCCACGACCAAATCCCTGATAGGCAACAGAACTATCGATGAAACGATCCATAATGATCAACTTACCAGCTTCAAGGGCTGGAAGAACTTTTTCCACCAAGTGCTGTCTGCGACTGGCGATATAGAGCAAAAGCTCTGTCTTCGCATCCATCTGAGTATGACTTGGATCCAAAATCACTTCCCGAATCTTCTCTCCTATCAAGACACCTCCTGGTTCACGGGTCGTCAGCACCTCTACCCCTTTTTCCTCTAAAATTGGTAGCAGAGCCTCTAAAACACTGGTCTTTCCTGCTCCCTCTGGTCCCTCAAGAGAGACTAAAAATCCTTTTGACATGTCTAACTCATTTCTTTTTTACTACTTCTATTCTATCAAAAAATAGGGGTTTGTGACAATCTTTTTTGTCTTCTCATTTAATACTCAATGAAAATCAAAGAGCAAACTAGGAAGCTAGCCGCAGGTTGCTCAAAACACTGTTTTGAGTTTGTAGACGGAAGCTGACGTGGTCTGAAGAGATTTTCCAAGAGTATCAACCACCATAAAAGAGGCAGACAAATCCACCTCTTATTTACCTAGTTCTTGTGTTCGTTTATAGGCTTGACCAACTGCATCCATGACCGTCCCTCGAAAAGCATGCGCTTCTAGGCTTGCTACACCAGCGATAGTCGAACCGCCTGGGCTACAAACTTGATCTTTTAAGACCCCAGGATGCTCTTGGCTTTCTAGGAGCAATTTCCCAGCTCCTACCACAGTTTGAGCCGCCATTTTCAATGCTGTTTCTCGTGGTAATCCTGTCTGAACACCTGCATCTGCCAAGGCCTCAATAAAGAGATAGACAAAAGCTGGTCCACAACCTGCAAGACCTGTCGCTGCATCAATTAAGCTTTCCCAAAGTTCAACCAAGAGACCAGCCTTGGCTAAAAGCTGACAAAAGAGATCACTGTCCTCAGCCCTGCAATTAGGAGACAAGGCATAGCTAATCACTCCTTGCCCGATAGAAGCAGGAGTATTTGGCATCATACGAATAATTCTGTGTTGATTTGGAAGAAGACTAGCGAGTTTTTCTAAAGTCAATCCAGCTGCCATCGAAATCAAAAGAAGACTTTCTCTTTTTTCAAGGATGATCTGGTATTGAGAAAGCAGTTCAGAAAACTGAGCAGGCTTAACTCCTAGAAAAATCACATCTGCTTCTGCGAAAATTTCTTCATTGCTGGAAGCCTGACCACCAAAGTCTACAATGAAAGCATCTACCTTGGCTTGGCTACGATTGGCAAGGAGAATCTCATCTGACGGTCTAGCCTGCAAGACAGACTTAGCCAAGCTAGCACCCATATTCCCCAAACCGATAAATCCAATCTTCATCTCTTACTCCCTTATCTGTCCGTCACCAGTAACCACATACTTGTAGCTAGTCAACTCTTTCAAGCCCATTGGACCACGCGCGTGCAATTTCTGAGTAGAAATCCCCATTTCACAACCAAGACCAAATTGACCACCATCTGTGAAACGAGTTGAGGCATTGACATAGACAGCTGCAGAGTCCACTTGATCTGTAAAGTATGCTGCAGCTTCAGCATTTTCAGTAACAATAGCATCCGAATGATGGGTACTGTGGGCTTCAATATGAGCAACCGCTTCTTCTAAACTGCTCACAACCTTAACAGCTAGAACATAGTCCAAAAATTCGGTATCAAAGTCTTGGGCTTCAGCTGCTTGGCCTGAAACAAACTGACTTGCTTTGCTATCTAGGCGGAATTGAATTGGTTCCAGTCCAGCTTCTTTTCGATCTGCAACCAACACTTGCTCCAAGCGAGGAAGGAAGCTTGCCGCCTTGTCATCATGAACGAGAAGGACTTCCATGGCATTGCAGACAGAAGGACGACTGGTTTTAGCATTGTTGATGATAGATAGAGCCTTGTCCTCATCTGCATCCTTGTCCACATAAACATGGACAATCCCAGTTCCTGTCTCAATAACAGGTACGATAGCATTTTCAACCACCGCATTAATTAAGCCAGCTCCTCCACGAGGAATAAGGAGGTCTAGATAGCCCTTTGCCTTCATCATAGCATAACTACTTTCACGGCTAGTATCTTCCACTAGTTGAATCACATCTGGATGAATGGTAGTCGTCTCCAAGCCCTTTTTCAAAGCTTTAACAATAGCATGAGCTGTTTGATAGGCATCCTTACCACTACGAAGAACAACTGCATTTCCACTTTTAAGAGCCAAAGCAGCCGCATCAGACGTCACATTTGGACGGCTTTCATAGATAATACCGATGACCCCCATAGCCACACGTTTTTTGGTGATAACCAAACCATTTTCAAGCTGATTGGTTTCTAAAACTTCACCGATTGAATCTGGTAAAGCAACCACTTCACGAATCCCAGTTGCCATCGCTTCTATACGACTTGCATCCAAATAAAGACGATCCAGCATCACATCTGAGATTTTACCTTTGGCCGCTTCCATATCGAGGGCATTGGCTGCTAAAATCTCCTCTGTAGCAGCCACTAAGTGATCAGCCATGGCTAGCAAGGCTTGGTTTTTCACTTCTTCACTAGCTGTGTTGATTGATTTTTTAACAGCCTGTACCTGTTCAAATTGTTCTTGTGTACTTACCATAGTTTACCTCTAAAATTCTGTAAAGAGTAGTTGAATTTCAGGAGTAATGGAAATCCAGTCATCACGGTGAATCAGGACACCCTTGGCTTTTTGAGAACGCAACATATCCTCCAAAGCAGATGCTCCAAATTGCACGCGTCCTTTTCCAAGTGATTTTCCACTTTCCTTGTCAAATACTGTCACAATATTACCGTAAGAAAAGGCGCCTTCTGCTTCAACAACACCAGATAGAAGGAGACTCTTGCCATGTTGAGAGAGAGCTTCTGCAGCCCCTTTATCTACCCAAATAGAACCTTGGCTCTGAGCATAAAAAGCCAGCCATTGTTTCTGGGTACGAAGTCCCTTCTCTTGCGCAACAAAGTAGGAACCATCCTTGGTCTCCTCAACCGCCTCAATCATGGCATCTGACTTCAAGGATGAGCAGATATAAACAGGAACTCCTGATTCTGTCGCAATAGTTGCAGCTTTGATTTTGGTTAACATGCCACCTGTACCATTAGACGAACCTGCTCCACCAGCCATATCAATAATCTCACGATTGATGGTCTCGATTCGCTCCAAGCGTTTGGCTGTTGGGTCTGAATTAGGATTTCCAGTATAAAGACCGTCTACGTCTGTCAAGAGGACCAAAAGGTCTGCTTGGACCATGGCTGCTACCTGAGCACTTAGAGTATCATTGTCCCCAACCTTGAGCTCATCAATGACGACACTATCATTCTCGTTGATGATAGGAATCGCACCACGGCTAAGTAGAACCGACAAAGCCTGATGGGCATTTTTATAACGGCGCTTATCCACAAAGTCATCCTGGGTCAGCAAGATTTGTGCAGAAACGATTTGGCGCAAGAGAAGATTGGTCGTGTATTCTTCCAACAAAAGCCCCTGCCCTACCGCTGCTGAAGCCTGCTTATCAGCAATCTTAGTCGGACGCTTTTTAAATCCTAAGGCTCCAAAACCTGCAGCAATGGCACCCGACGACACCAAAATCAACTCATGACCCGCCTCGTGTAACATAGCCAACTGCTGGGTAATAGCCTTTACTTTACTACGTGATAAACTTCCATCTTCATTCGTCAGAGAAGAAGTCCCCACCTTAAAGACAATCCGTTTGTATTTCATAGTCTCACTCCGATTCTTCATATTTATCCATTATAACATGAATGGCAGGAAATAGAAAAGAGTTGATAGGAAAAAGAAGGCCCTAAAACCTTCTTTTTTACTACTGTGCTGATTCCGATTTGTTTGCACTCGTTTCAGAGCTTTGTGAAGTTGAAGAAGTCAAATCTTGACTAGTTGAAGAACTTGGAACACTTTCATGTTGACTCGTTTCTTGATTTTCAAGATCTTTTTTCACTACTTCATTCGATTCTTTTGTTTCTGAATTACTTGTAGTTCTAATTGTAGCAGATTTCTCGATCGGAACATCCACTAACCAGGCACCACTTGAGTCAACAGTATAGCCTTCTGGTGTCTTACCATTCACAAGTAATTGACCATTTTCTTTCAAGAAGTACCATTTATCCTTGTCCTTGATCCAACCAACAGCTCGTGAACCGTCTGTCTTGTAGAAGTACCAAGCATTTGCCTTTTTAAGCCAGCCTTGCTTCATAGCTCCTGATTCTTCTATATAGTAATGTTGACCTGCAACTTCTATTTCACCTGTCTTCATGATACCAGTAGAATCCATATAGTACCAGGTTTCTTTATCTTTTACCCAGCCCGTTTTCATTTCTCCTGATTGAGCAAAGTAATACCATTGCCCCTTATATTGAAGCCAACCTGTCTTCATAGAGCCATCGTTTGATAAATAATAGTTCTGACTTCCAGTATTTACCCAACCAATTTCCATCTGATTTTCTTTGTTGAAATAATACCAGATTCCATCAATTTTCTTCCAATTTTTAGCAGCAACACCAGAGTCTGTCAAATAGAACCAACGATTGTTCCATTTTTTCCATTGATTCTGTAATAAGATACCCGTTTGGTTAAAGTAATACCATTCACCCTTAATTTCATTCCAACCGACAGCATATTCTCCTGTAGAATCAGGTGCTTGATACCACCAGTTTCCATAAGCACTCTTATGCCAACCAGCTTGAAAACTTGGAATCTTCTTGTAGGAAGTTGAAATGTTTACTAAACCGTCTTGTCTAATATCAAAAACTGTCGCATCATAGTCTTTGCTGGCTGCGTTAATTCTCTCAATTCCTCGTTCTTTAAGCCAATTGACATACTCACTATCGACACCATTTTTCCAAGGTAGACTATCTGAAGTTTGAACAATCAAACTCGGACTCAAATTTTTAATGAAATCCTTGGTGTTTGATTTATTAGTATCATAGTGATGATTAAACTTCATCAAATCAACTTTTCCAATAAGAGGACCATACTTGTCTTCTGCTCCATGAACATTATCTAAGTCGCCCCCAAGGTAAATTTTCTTGCCATTGACTTTCACTACACTAATCAAGGAATTGGAATTGTCATCCCAAATTTTCTTTAATTCACCTGATGAATCTGTTTCATTTTCATAATTATAGAGTTGAATATCCATGTCCCCAAACTGAAAATGAGCATCTCCTTGTGTGATGTTTTGAATAACTGAAACACCTTTTTCTGAAGCAGTTTGTAAAACCTTATCATAACCGTACAGATTATCCCATAGATGAGTTGGTGTTGTAATCCGACTATCAGAGTATTTTTTCATGTAGATACGACCAACTGGATAGGTTTGCAGTAACTCATCAACGTTTCCAATATGGTCACTATGGGTATGGGTTACCAAAATAAAATCAAGTTTTTGGACACCCAATTCCTTTAAATGTCGCGAAACACGATCTGTCAGAACATGCTTATAAGATGTTTCAATTCCTTCTCTCCATGGGTAACGAGAATCACTTCCATCTGGGAAATCATAATCTTCTCCTGTATCCACCATGGCAAAATGTCCATTACTTTCAAGAATGATCGCATCACTGCCACCTTCCTGAACATTTATAAAGTGGATTTTATTTCCTGAACTTTCTTGAGCTTGAACATTCCCATGAAATGACAAGCATAAAAAAGCACCTGCAAGTGCTAAACTAGTTAATTTCTTTTTCATTCTTACTTTCTCAATCTCTCCAATGTTTCCTTAAAAATCTCTGGGATATCTGCTGTAAATTCCATGGTCTCACCTGTTCTCGGATGGGTAAAGCCTAGAGTCTTGGCATGGAGAAATTGTCCATGTCCTTTCAAAGTCTTGCGAGGACCATAGACCTCATCACCAGCGACTGGATGGCCAATATAAGCCATGTGAACACGGATTTGATGAGTGCGTCCTGTCTCTAGCTGCAACTCTACCAAGCTGTAATCACCAAAACGTTCCAAGACGTGGAAAC
>NZ_DXLC01000168.1:12068-14028 GCF_019414905.1 Streptococcus sp.
GAAACGGGTCACTGCAGGCTTCCCTTTAGCAGTCACAGCCTGTTTCTTACGGTCTTTTTCACTACGGCCAATCGGAGCTTCAATCACACCACGATCATTAGGCAGATTTCCATGAACAATAGCCCAATATTTTCGGAGAGACTTTTTATCCTTGAGTTCTTGGGCAAGTGCTAGATGCGCCTCATCGTTTTTAGCAATCATGAGAAGGCCAGACGTATCCTTATCAATACGATGAACAATTCCTGGGCGTAGAACCCCATTGATACCCGACAAGTCCTTAATATGATACATAAGGGCATTTACTAGAGTTCCACTAGTATGACCAGCACTCGGATGCACCACCATCCCCTGAGGTTTGTTAACGACGGCCACATCCTCATCTTGGTAGATGATATCTAGCGGAAGATTCTCAGCCACATACTCTAAGACCTCCGGCTCTGGTACATGGTAAGTGACGATATCACCCTCTTGAACTGTGTATTTAGCTTTCTTGACTTGACCATTAACCAAGACCTGTCCTGATTTGATTTGTTCATTCGCGAGACTGCGCGATAATTCTGTCAAATCCGACAAAGCCTTATCTAAACGCAGGCCACCAGTTTCAATTCTAATTTCCATTTATTTCCTCTTTTAACATTGCAATCAATAAAATAATCACTCCAACCGTCAGATAGCTATCTGCCACATTGAAAATTGCAAAATTGATAAAGTCAAGGTGAAACATATCCACAACAAAGCCCTGACTGACCCTGTCAATAAAGTTTCCAAGACCACCTGCGATAATCAAGGTCAAACCCAAGACCATCCAGAGTGAATCCTCCATGTGCTTATGTAGATACCAAATGGCACCTACCACGACAACCAGAGTAATGACAGCAAATAACAACTGCTGATCTTGTAAGATAGAAAAGGCTGCCCCTCGATTTTGCAGATAGGTCAAGCTAACGAAATTGGGAATCCAAGAACGCACTTCACCCAGTGGAATCTGCTGGACGATATAGGATTTTACCAACTGATCCAGCCCAATCAAAAGCAGTACAATGACTGCCACTATTCCTCTTTTTTTCATGATTTCCTCTTTTGATCAAAATATTCTTGCATGACTTCTACGAAGAGAGTCCCAGCTTGACTGAGCTCCACTTCTTCACGTTTAACATAGACCATGTGATTATCCAGTTCATCCTTGAGACGAATAACTGTAATGCCATTGACACTATCACTATCTAAAAATCCAGAACCTGTTGCATAAGCATCCGTCCGCTCTAAAATACCATTCAGGGTAGCACGGTCTGTCACATTGAACATCTGTGAGCTAGCGCTGGTATCGACAAAGTTCTCTGAATAATAAAGGTACTCGTCTTTCTCTTGTGTAAAACGAACTGTCGGTAGATCTGCTAAATCCTCCATAACCAATTCCTCTTTCTGAGCCAAAGGATGCCCCTCACGGAGATAAATATGGGTATGGAAGGGAATCAATTCAATGACCTCAAGGCCTAGCTTTTCAACCCGTTGCATAATACCCTTTTTATTTTGATTGTTGAGGTAGATAATCCCAATCTCACTATGTCCTTGGGCTACTTCGTCTAAAATTTGAACAGTAGTTGATTCAAAGATTCGGATGTTCTTATAGTCAGGATAGCGCTCTGAAAAGGCCGTAATGGTTGGTGGCAAGAAGTCATAGTGCTGACTAGCAATGGAAAATTCATCCTTTTCTTCTTCAGGATTGGCATACTGGTTTTGAAAAATATCAAATCCTTTAACCAATTCTTGCGCTTTTTCATAGAATTCCATACCACGACGAGTCAAGAAAGTCCCTGAGCTAGTTCTACGGAAAATCTTAAATCCTAATTCTTTTTCCAAATCACGAACAGAAATGGACAGACTCGGCTGACTAACATACATCTTTTCAGCAGCTTCACGGAAAGTACCACTATTGGCAATGGCAACAACATAGCGTAAT
>NZ_DXLC01000169.1:0-2116 GCF_019414905.1 Streptococcus sp.
TGCTCAAGTCTGCCTTGCCATCTTTAGCACCGTAAACTTTGATGGTAGCTTTATAGCTTTGTGTACCATTTTGTTTCAAGAGGTCTAGAAGCCCTTTATCTGACTTGCCTTGAGTTCCTGCCAAATCCACTTCGTAGAAGTAGAGACCTTTGCCCAATTTCTCTACTGGTGGAAGGGCGGGGTTTTTAGCTGAACCGTTGTCTGACCATGGAGCCTTGTCTGAGGCTTTCAAAATCAGACGAGTCAACATACCGTCACCAGCGAAGAATTCATACGGAATGACTTGGTTAACACCAGCTGTGAACGGTCCAGGGAAGTTAGCTTTGTCTAGGTAAGTGGCTGGAACATCTACTGTGTCTTTAGTGTTCTCAGCCACGCCCTTTTGCACTTCAGCTGGGGTGGTTGCTGGTTGCGCTTCACTTGCTTCACGGTCTTGTCCAGAAACTGCAGGCGCAGGATTTGTCGCAGGTTTAACCGTATCTTCTGTTTCTTTCTTAGATTCTGGTTTTGCTTGCACTTCTTCTTTTGGCGCTACCACTTGGTCTTTATCAGCTACATTCACTTTTTCTGGAGAGCTTGTAGCATCCAAGCTTGCTTTAGGTGTTGAGTCTGCTTTCTCTGAAGGAAGAGCTGTATCGACTGCTTCTTTGAGAACTTCTACTGGTAAGTCGCTCTTTTCACTCACCGAAGTAGCATCTGGTACGACTTGAGCAGGGGTTGGATTGACCACATCAGCACGTACAGAACTTGGTTGACCAACTAGGACAAAAAATCCACTGGCTACAACAACTGAGGCAACACCGACACTGAGACGGCGAATAGACCAACGAGTATATCTTTGATTTGGATTGAATTTCATAGGATTCTCCTTAGAGTTTTTCTTTATTTGATGACTCTAGTATAATCTCCTAAAATTAAAAAGGATTAAGAAAAAGTTAAAATTTTTCTTAAATCCCTCTTATAAAATACTTATATTAATTAAATCCATAAACAGATTTGGTAATTTGATAGACGACATTGGACAGTTTGCGGGCTGGCAGGACCGAATGTTTGGTCAAACGACTCAACATGGTCTTGCGAATGGCCTGAAAGACCTCTGGATTTTCCTGCTGAATATAGGTCCACAGCTCACGTTTTTTTGCCAGATGCTCCGTTGTTCCAGCTCGGTTGAGCAGGGCACTGGAAATCACCGTCGTGATTTCAATGTGATTCAACAGATATTCTCGCATTTTGGGATGGCTCACTTGGGACAAATCAAGCTGGTCTACCAAGAGTCGATTGACCTTTAGTTGCTGGTCAATACGCTTAATCATCACTTGCTCGTTGACAGACTGGTCCTCACGCCCAATCAGATAACGATAGAAATCGACAGGCAGATAGTACATGGTCTTGACCTGCTGAAGGGGAGTAAAGACAAAAAGATTATCGACATAAAAGGTATGCTCAGGCAGTTGGAACTGGCTCGCTCGCAACAAATCTGTCCGATAAATCAGCGAGTGCATCATGATATACTGACCTTTTGAGAAATTTCCGACCTGATCCCAGCCAAAAATCTGCTGGACAGGCAAAACTGACTCGTAACTCATACTCTTCTTACGAGACTGGCCTTCCTTTTCATAGACAAAATTGGTCACAAAGGCATCCACCTCTTGCCCCTCACTCTCTAGTTCCTGCAAGGTTTCCAAAATTTTCAGGTAAGCACGGGGATCCACCCAGTCATCACTATCAACCACTTTAAAATAACGCCCAGAAGCCTCTGCCAAGCCACGATTGACAGCACCGCCATGGCCCTTATTTTCCTGATAAATGGCTCTAACGATGTTAGGATACTTGTCGGCTAAACGCTCAGCTATTTCCTGAGTTTGATCCTGAGAACCGTCATTGATAATCAAAATCTCAACTTGCTCACCACCAATCACTAGCGACTCCACGCAGTAATGAAGATAGGCAGCGGCATTGTAGCTAGGGATGGCGATAGACAATAACTTCATAATCTACTCCTTTAGGGGACTGATTTTTTCTTATACTCAATGAAAATCTCTTCAAACCGCGTCAACGTCGCCTTGCCGTAGGTATGGTTACTGACTTCGTCAGTTCTATCCACAACCTCAAAACA
>NZ_DXLC01000017.1:0-2607 GCF_019414905.1 Streptococcus sp.
TATCTGGATTGTAGGAATCGCCTTGCTGCTGGCATTTTTGGTTGCACAAGGGGTGGGAAGTTTGGCGAATGTGGTTGTAAATCACTTTTACCCATCCATCACGAAGGTTTTTGAATTAAATTTGTTATCTGTTTTAGGAACTCTAGCTTTCGCTCTCTTACTTGGTTATGTCTCAGCTTACTTCCCGGCGCGTAAAATTAGTAAAATGGATCCTGTAGAATCGCTACGATATGAATAGTAAGGGATTCCTTGATTTATAGTCTTGAAAAGAAACTAACATAGAAAAACAATGCCCGTACTTGCAATTAAACTTAAATAGTTATATAATAGGTTTGTTGAAAGGTGATTTGTAGTGATTCAAGTTACTCTTTTCACAATAAAAATTTCATGATTTTCATAAGGAGGAAATCACTAATGGTAGTTAAAGTTGGTATTAACGGTTTCGGACGTATCGGTCGTCTTGCTTTCCGTCGTATCCAAAACGTAGAAGGTGTTGAAGTTACTCGCATCAACGACCTTACAGATCCAGTTATGCTTGCACACTTGTTGAAATACGACACAACTCAAGGTCGTTTCGACGGTACTGTTGAAGTTAGAGAAGGTGGATTTGAAGTTAACGGTAAATTCATCAAAGTTTCTGCTGAACGTGATCCAGAACAAATCGACTGGGCTAACGACGGTGTAGAAATCGTTCTTGAAGCTACTGGTTTCTTTGCTAAGAAAGCAGCTGCTGAAAAACACTTGCACGCTGGTGGAGCTAAAAAAGTTGTTATCACTGCTCCTGGTGGAAACGACGTTAAAACAGTTGTATTCAACACTAACCACGACGTTCTTGACGGTACTGAAACAGTTATCTCAGGTGCTTCATGTACTACAAACTGCTTGGCTCCTATGGCTAAAGCTCTTCAAGATAACTTTGGTGTTGTAGAAGGATTGATGACTACTATCCACGCTTACACTGGTGACCAAATGATCCTTGACGGACCACACCGTGGTGGTGACCTTCGCCGTGCTCGCGCTGGTGCTGCAAACATCGTTCCTAACTCAACTGGTGCTGCAAAAGCTATCGGTCTTGTAATCCCAGAATTGAACGGTAAACTTGACGGATCTGCACAACGCGTTCCAACTCCAACTGGATCAGTTACTGAATTGGTAGCAGTTCTTGAAAAGAACGTTACTGTTGATGAAGTGAACGCAGCTATGAAAGCAGCTTCAAACGAATCATACGGTTACACAGAAGATCCAATCGTATCTTCAGATATCGTAGGTATGTCTTACGGTTCATTGTTTGACGCAACTCAAACTAAAGTTCTTGACGTTGACGGTAAACAATTGGTTAAAGTTGTATCATGGTACGACAACGAAATGTCATACACTGCACAACTTGTTCGTACTCTTGAATACTTCGCAAAAATCGCTAAATAATTCATGAGTCGATAAAAAGCAAGGCCTCTGGTCTTGCTTTTCTTATATGAAAAAATGGATGACACAATCATCCATTCTTTTTTAATTCTTTTTCAAAAGTATCTGATAGGGTAGTGAAGCTTAATTTCTCTAGAGTAAGCGGATGAGTAAAGGACAGTCGAAAGGCATGAAGCATAAGCCGACTTGATTTTGATTTACTATTATAGAGAGGGTCACCCAGGATAGGAAGATTATGATGCGAAAGGTGCACACGAATCTGATGGGTTCGCCCTGTCTTTAACTTGCAACGAACCAAGGAAGTTTTGTTTGGAAATTGCTTTAATCTGCTTACATGCGTTTCAGCATATTGCCCATTTTTTGTATCAACTATTCGTTTTCTGCGGTCATGGCGATCACGCCCGATTTTGTCTTTGAAAACAAGTTCTTTGCTGTTGATATGTCCGTCGACCTGTGCCCAATATTCCCTAGAAATCTCTTTTTTCTCCAATAAGCGATTGAGAATAGGTAGGATAAAAGGATTTTTGGCAAAGAGAACCAAACCACTGGTTTCCATGTCTAGACGATGAACGACATAGCAGGTTTGGCCAACATAGGCACTGACATGGTTAAGAAGGGCGATTTCGCTTGGCTGATTACCATGCGTTTTCATCCCCTCTGGTTTGTTCACAATAATTAAGTGTTGGTCTTGATAAACTTCCTGAATGAGGTTTGGGTTGCCCCAAGGAATTTCTTTTTCGGGATAATCTTCCTCGTCAAAAGTCAATTGGCAAACATCTCCAGGATTTACCGTCTCGTTCCAATGAACTTCTCGCTGATTAATCAAAATGTGTTTCTTGATTCTCAAAAAATGACGGATTTTTCTAGGGATGAGGAGTTGCTCCTCTAGTAATTGCTTTACCGTCATTTGAGGTAGAGAGTCTGGTAATGTAAATGTGAATTTCATACAGATATTGTAACAAAAAAAGCCCTATTTGGATAGGAAATAGCTAAATTCTTGTCTTCCTATGATGAAGATGATAAAATAAACGCATGAAATTAGATAAATTATTTGAGAAATTTCTTTCTCTTTTTAAAAAAGAAACAAGTGGATCAGAGGATTCTGGGTCTACTAGCTTGCGTCGTTCTCGCAGTGATCGAAAAAAATTAGCCCAAGTGGGTCCGATTCGAAAATTCTGGCGTCGC
>NZ_DXLC01000017.1:2617-6312 GCF_019414905.1 Streptococcus sp.
CATCTAACAAAGATTGTCCTTATACTAGGTTTGAGTGCAGGCTTGCTAGTTGGAACCTATTTGTTTGCTGTAGCTAAGTCAACCAATGTCAATGATTTGCAAAATGCTTTGAAAACTCGGACTCTTATTTTTGACCGTGAAGAAAAAGAGGCTGGTGCCTTGTCTGGTCAAAAGGGAACCTACGTTGAACTGACTGACATAAGTAAAAACTTGCAGAATGCCGTTATTGCGACAGAAGACCGTTCCTTCTATAAAAATGACGGGATTAACTATGGTCGTTTCTTCTTGGCTATTGTCACTGCTGGTCGTTCAGGTGGTGGCTCTACTATTACCCAACAGCTGGCTAAAAACGCCTATTTGTCACAGGATCAAACTGTTGAGAGAAAAGCGAAAGAATTTTTCCTTGCCTTAGAATTAACAAAAAAATATAGTAAGGATCAGATCTTAACCATGTACCTTAACAATGCATATTTTGGAAATGGTGTGTGGGGTGTAGAAGATGCGAGTAAGAAATACTTTGGAGTTTCTGCGTCAGAAGTGAGTTTGGATCAAGCTGCGACTCTGGCAGGGATGCTCAAAGGGCCGGAACTGTATAATCCCTTGAATTCTGTAGAAGATTCTACCAATCGGCGCGATACTGTCTTGCAAAATATGGTTGCAGCAGGATATATTGATAAAAACCAAGAAACCGAAGCTGCGGAAGTTGATATGAATTCGCAATTGCATGATAAGTATGAAGGGAAAATCTCAGATTACCGCTATCCTTCTTACTTTGATGCGGTGGTTAATGAAGCTGTTTCCAAGTATAATCTAACAGAGGAAGAAATTGTCAATAATGGCTACCGCATTTACACAGAGCTGGACCAAAACTACCAAGCAAATATGCAGGTTGTCTATGAAAATACAGCGCTATTTCCGAGGGCAGAGGATGGAACATTTGCTCAATCAGGAAGTGTCGCTCTCGAACCGAAAACAGGAGGAGTTCGTGGAGTTGTCGGTCAAGTTGCTGACAATGATAAAACTGGATTCCGGAATTTCAACTATGCAACTCAATCAAAACGTAGCCCTGGCTCTACAATTAAGCCTTTAGTTGTTTATACGCCAGCAGTTGAGGCAGGTTGGGCTTTGAACAAGCTCTTGGATAACCATACCATGAAGTATGACAGCTATAAGGTAGATAACTATGCAGGAATCAAAAAGAGTCGAGAAGTTCCCATGTATCAAGCCTTGGCAGAATCGCTTAATCTACCTGCTGTTGCTACTGTTAATGATTTGGGTGTTGATAAGGCTTTTGAGGCAGGCGAAAAATTTGGACTCAACATGGAAAAGGTAGACCGTGTTCTTGGTGTCGCTTTAGGAAGCGATGTTGAAACCAACCCTCTTCAAATGGCTCAAGCATATGCTACCTTTGCAAATGAAGGTTTAATGCCGGAAGCTCATTTTATTAGTAGAATTGAAAATGCTAGCGGACAGGTTATTGCGAGTCATAAACATTCACAAAAACGAGTGATTGATAAAGCTGTAGCTGACAAGATGACTAGTATGATGTTGGGGACATTCACAAACGGAACTGGTATTAGTTCATCACCTGCAGACTATGTCATGGCAGGGAAAACTGGAACAACTGAAGCAGTTTTCAATCCGGAGTATACAAGTGACCAGTGGGTAATTGGCTATACTCCGGATGTAGTGATTAGTCACTGGCTTGGTTTCCCGACCACTGATGAAAATCACTATCTAGCGGGTTCTACATCAAATGGTGCAGCTCATGTCTTTAGAAATATTGCCAATACCATTTTACCTTATACACCAGGAAGTACCTTTACAGTTGAAAATGCTTATAAGCAAAATGGAATTGCACCAGCTAACACAAAAAGACAAGTACAAACCAATGATAATAGCCAGACTGATGATAATTTGACTGATATTCGAGGACGTGCGCAAAGTCTAGTAGATGAGGCTAGCCGGGCTATCTCAGATGCGAAGATTAAGGAAAAGGCTCAAACAATATGGGATTCGGTAGTCAATCTATTTCGCTAAGATGCTTGTCAAAGCCTAGCTTTCTTGTTATAATAGATAAGATGGAGGCGTTATGGCACTAAAAAAAGCAAGCCTAGCTTGTGCGGTTTGTGGTTCGAGAAACTATTCAATCAAGATTAGTGGAAACCCCAAGCCTACACGACTAGAAGTAAATAAATTTTGTAAGCATTGTGGCAAGTACACTACACACAGAGAAACGAGATAGGAGAGAGCGATGCGTTTTATTGGAGATATTTTTAGACTTCTTAAAGACACAACATGGCCAACTCGCAAGGAAAGCTGGAGAGATTTTCGTTCTATAATGGAATACACAGCTTTCTTTGTAGTAATTATTTACATTTTTGACCAGTTGATTGTTTCAGGTTTGATTCGATTTATTAACATTTTTTAGAAGGCTAGTGGAGTTAATTACACTAGAAATCTTCTATTTATGAAAGGAAATATCATGGATAGTTTTGATAAAGGGTGGTTTGTTTTACAAACTTATTCTGGTTATGAAAATAAGGTAAAAGAAAATCTATTACAACGTGCACAAACCTACAATATGTTGGATAATATTCTACGCGTTGAAATTCCAACACAAACAGTGCAAGTTGAAAAAAATGGAAAGAGAAAAGAAGTAGAAGAAAATCGCTTTCCAGGTTATGTTCTTGTAGAAATGGTCATGACAGATGAAGCTTGGTTTGTTGTTCGAAACACACCAAATGTTACAGGATTCGTCGGATCTCACGGAAATAGATCAAAACCAACTCCATTATTGGAACAAGAAATTCGTGATATCTTGGTTTCTATGGGACAAACTGTACAAGAGTTTGATATCGATGTTGAAGTTGGTCAAACTGTACGTATTATTGATGGAGCTTTTGCAGATTATACCGGTAAGATTACGGAGATTGATAACAATAAAGTGAAGATGATTATCTCTATGTTTGGTAATGACACAGTTGCAGAAGTAAACCTAAACCAAATCGCAGAATTATAACCCAAAGAGAGGCAAGACCTCTCTTTTTTTTGTGCAGTTGAGGAGCTAAGGGGAACAGAATGGGGAAATGTGCCAAAAGTGTATCTGAATCTGTTAGACTGTATCTAGAAAGGGGAAGATTATGCTTAAAAAAATGTATGAAGAAGTCCAAGGAATTGTATACAAGTGTAGAAATGAATATTACCTTCATTTGTGGGAGTTGTCGGACTGGGATCAAGAGGGAATGATTTGCTTACATGAATTGATCAGTAGAGAAGAAGGGCTAGTAGACGATATTCCACGCTTACGTAAATATTTCAAAACAAAATTCCGGAATCGAATTCTAGATTATCTCCGTAAACAAGAAAGTCAAAAACGGAGATATGATAAAGAGCTTTATGAAGAAGTGGGTGAGATAAGTCATCGTATAAGTGAGGGAGGACTCTGGCTAGACGATTATTATCTCTTTCATGAAACACTAAGAGATTATAGAAACAAACAAAGTAAAGACAAACAAGAAGAGTTAGAACGCGTCTTAAGAGATGAACGCTTCCGAGGGCGTCAAAGTGTGCTAAAGGACTTACGTATTGTGTTTAAAGAGTTTGATATCCGTACTCATTAGGAATTCATGCAAAAAAGTAAAAAAAGTTTAAAAAAGTAGTTGACAAAAAATAAAAAGTCGGTATAATAGTAA
>NZ_DXLC01000170.1:0-7518 GCF_019414905.1 Streptococcus sp.
TTGGCCTTGTTGATTTCATAAGGAATCTCAGTAACAACAATTTGTTCCTTACCACCTTTTAGATTTTCAATCTCAGTCTTGGAACGAACAACCACGCGCCCTTTCCCAGTTTCATAGGCCTTCTTGATTTCATCACGGCCTTGGATAATCCCTCCTGTCGGGAAATCTGGCCCAGGCAAGAATTCCATGAGTTTTTCAACTTTTGCCGTTGGATGGTCAATCATATAAACCGCCGCATCGATGACCTCAGCTAAATTATGGGGAGGAATATCTGTCGCGTATCCAGCTGAAATACCAGTAGAACCATTGACTAAAAGGTTTGGAAAAGCTGCTGGCAAGACTGTCGGCTCTTTCTCCGTATCGTCAAAGTTCCATGCAAAAGGAACAGTCTTTTTCTCGATATCCTGAAGAAGATAGCCAGCAATCTCAGACAAACGCGCCTCGGTATAACGCATAGCTGCAGGCGGATCTCCATCCATAGAACCGTTATTACCGTGCATTTCAACTAGAATCTCACGGTTCTTCCAGTCCTGAGACATACGGACCATGGCATCATAGATAGAAGAATCCCCGTGTGGGTGAAAATTACCCATGATGTTCCCGACAGACTTGGCCGACTTACGGTAACTCTTGTCAAAGGTATTGCCATCCTTATTCATCGAATAAAGAATGCGGCGCTGAACCGGCTTCAAGCCATCACGAATGTCTGGCAAAGCCCGGTCTTGAATAATGTACTTGGAGTAGCGACCAAAGCGCTCTCCCATGATGTCCTCCAGGGACATGTTTTGAATGTTACTCATATAGGATACAGAGCCCGTAAAGCATAAAGTGAAAATAGAAAATTCTTGAAGTAAGCAAGCTCACCAGAGAATTTATCTTTTTCACGCGTCATTTAGGGCGTGTTCAACTCCTTTCAAAGAATATAGAGTAGGTTTTTACAGAAAAGGTGTTCGGTTACTATAAAGAACCAAACTATCCTTCTGTAGTTTAATCTTTTTAATTAGTCAGCGATTAAGAAGCCTATGCTCAACATACTCAATCATCTTCTCAGCCACTTCCTTATCGTAGTCAAATCTCATCTTCTGGGCAAGACTTTGAGCTTCTTTGTGGAAAAGTTGCATCGTATCAAACAAAGACTGAATGATTTTATCACTATTTGAGAAATCAAGTAGACTTGAGAATTCATTCTCTTTCTCAGCAAGCAAATAGTTAAAGAGGTACTTGTAGTTCTTTCCGATATCGACTTTTCCCCTATCACTTGCTACCTGCCAAGCTAAGACTTTTAGTAGCACTTGTTGGCAAATTCCATAAAGATGGTCGATCGCATAGGTGAGTTGATTACGATAAATTCCTTTAACCACGTAGGCTGACACCCACCAAAATTCATTACAGGATTTTTCAAAATCCGTTTCAGTAGCTGGGATTGTCCAGTAACGCTGAGGACTGGGAGAATAAGACTCAAACAAACCTTTCTCATCTACTAAAACTGTGAATCCTGCCTCACTACCCACCCACTCGTTGATGTGTTCTTTAGGACAGAGGGTCAAATCAATCCTATTGCCATCTTCAAAGAGCATAAGAAATAGACGGCGATGTCCCAACCTAACCTCTTGCTCGATAATACGTTTACCAAACTGATCTGTCCAAGATAAATCTGAGATCAGCTCGTCCAGATTCTCTACAACATAGACTACATCGTAATCTTGAAATTCATCTTTTAGGGCCTTTGGATTTGTCCGTGAACCAGACATGGCGACAGCCGCGACTTGTAAAGTTTCAGCAGTCTTTAAAATTACATCGAGCATTTCTGTTTCAGTTCTCATGTTGATACCCATTCATTAAAAACTAACTTAAAAAACTGTCGCTTCTTCCAGCGTAAACTTGACATTGTCTTCAATCCACTTACGTCGTGGTTCTACCTTGTCTCCCATGAGGACATTGACTCGACGTTCGGCGCGTGCTAGGTCTTCGATGGTGACACGTATGAGGGTACGGGTTTCTGGGTTCATAGTTGTTTCCCAGAGTTGATCCGCATTCATCTCACCAAGTCCCTTGTAGCGTTGAAGGGTCGCTCCTTTACCGAAGTGCTTGCGGAGTTCTTCTAGCTCTCCATCTGTCCATGCATAGGCCACTTCTTCTTTCTTGCCTTTACCTTTGGACATCTTGTAAAGAGGCGGAAGAGCGATATAAACATGCCCTGCCTCAACTAGCGGACGCATGTAGCGGTAGAAAAATGTCAAGAGCAAGGTCTGGATATGGGCACCGTCGGTATCCGCATCGGTCATGATAATGATCTTGTCATAGTTGGCATCTTCAAGGGAGAAGTCTGCTCCGACACCCGCACCGATAGTATAAATCATGGTGTTGATTTCTTCATTTTTGAGGATATCCGCCATCTTGGCTTTAGCTGTATTGATAACCTTACCACGTAAAGAAAGAATAGCCTGAAACTTACGATCACGACCTTGTTTAGCAGAACCACCGGCAGAGTCTCCCTCGACCAAATAGAGCTCATTCTTAGCAGGGTTTTTAGACTGGGCTGGGGTTAATTTACCAGACAGCAAGCCCTTATCTTTCTTATTTTTCTTCCCATTTCTGCTCTCATCACGCGCCTTACGTGCTGCTTCACGAGCATCTCGCGCCTTGATAGCCTTGCGGATGAGGTTAGAAGCCAATTCACCATTTTCCATAAGGAAGAAGGTCAACTTATCAGCCACTATTCCATCCACAACGGGACGAGCTAGAGGACTTCCCAGTTTATCCTTGGTCTGTCCTTCAAACTGGAGGTGTTCTTCAGGAACCAAGATAGAAAGAACGGCCGCTAGTCCCTCACGGTAGTCTGAACCTTCAAGGTTTTTATCTTTTTCCTTGAGAAGTCCCGTCTTACGCGCATAGTCATTCATGACCTTAGTGATAGCAGACTTGAGTCCTGTCTCATGCGTTCCACCGTCCTTGGTGCGAACATTATTAACAAAGGACAAGATGTTATCTGAAAATCCATCATTGTACTGAAGCGCTACTTCCACTTGAAAACCATTGTCTTCCCCTTCAAAGTACAGAACTGGCGTCAAGGTTTCCTTGTCTTCGTTTAGATAAGAAACAAAGTCCTGCACCCCATTTTCATAGTGGAATTCAATCCCTTCATCTGTTCGCTTGTCCGTTAAAGACAAGGTCACATTTTTTAAGAGAAAGGCTGATTCATTAAGGCGCTCTGAGATGGTATTGTACTTGAAGTCTGTAGTAGAGAAGATGGTCGCATCAGGCATAAAAGTAACCTTGGTACCTGTTTTAGACTTGGGCGCTGTACCGATTTTCTTCAGAGTCGTGACAGGTTTTCCACCATTTTCAAAACGTTGCTTATAGATTGCACCGTCACGAGTGATTTCTACCTCCAGCCAACTAGATAGAGCATTTACAACGGAAGAACCAACCCCGTGGAGACCGCCAGATGTTTTATAGCCTCCTTGACCGAATTTCCCTCCAGCATGAAGAATGGTAAAGATAACCTCAACTGTTGGAATCCCCATAGCGTGCATTCCAGTCGGCATCCCACGACCATGGTCTTGCACAGTCAAACTCCCGTCTTTATTGATGGTGACATCAATACGGTCACCAAATCCAGATAAGGCCTCATCGACAGCATTGTCGACGATTTCCCAGACTAGGTGGTGGAGACCAGCACCATCGGTCGATCCGATATACATCCCTGGACGTTTTCGAACTGCATCCAACCCTTCTAGCACCTGAATGGCATCATCATTATAATTGTTAATATTGATTTCCTTTTTTGACACAAGGAACCTCCTATTCGTTCATCTTTACTATTCTACAGGTTTTCCAAGGATTTTGCAAAATTTTTCTTTCTCCGCTGTGACAATTTCAGAAGAGATTCTCTGCCTTTCTTCTCCATTTCATGATATAATAGGAGTATGATTACAATAGTTTTATTAATCCTAGCCTATCTGCTGGGTTCAATTCCGTCTGGTCTCTGGATTGGACAAGTATTCTTTCAAATCAATCTGCGCGAGCATGGTTCTGGTAACACTGGAACGACCAATACCTTCCGCATTTTAGGTAAGAAAGCGGGTATGGCAACCTTTGTCATTGACTTTTTCAAAGGAACCCTAGCAACGCTTCTTCCGATTATGTTTCATCTGCAAGGCGTTTCGCCTCTCATCTTTGGACTTTTGGCTGTTATTGGCCATACCTTTCCAATCTTTGCAGGATTTAAGGGTGGCAAGGCTGTCGCAACTAGCGCTGGAGTGATTTTCGGATTTGCACCTGTCTTCTGTCTCTACCTTGCAGTTGTTTTCTTTGGGACCCTCTATCTTGGTAGTATGATTTCACTATCTAGCGTCACAGCATCTATCGCAGCTGTTATCGGTGTTCTACTCTTTCCACTTTTTGGTTTTATCCTGAGTAACTATGACCCTCTCTTCATCGCTATTATCCTAGCTCTTGCTAGCTTGATTATCATTCGGCATAAGGATAATATCACACGTATCCAGAATAAGACTGAAAATCTTGTTCCTTGGGGATTAAACTTAACCCATCAAAATTCTAAAAAATAAACGCCAGTTCAGAACTGACGTTTTTTGTATGCTTATTTTGATTTTATATAGTTGATACCATCTGCTTTTGGTGCAACTGCTTTTCCAAAGAAAGCTGCCAAGACAAGTATTGTCAAAACATAAGGTGCGATTTGAAGATAAACTGTTGGCACACCTTGTAGGAACGGCAATTGAGAACCGATAACAGCCAAACTTTGTGAAAGTCCAAAGAAAAGACTAGATAGCATGGCTCCGATTGGATTCCATTTTCCAAAAATCATCGCAGCAAGGGCGATAAATCCAGGTCCAACAATAGTTGTCACTGAGAAGTTAACTGAGATGGATTGAGCATAAATCGCTCCGCCAATTCCACCTAGGAAACCTGAAATAATAACCCCTAAATATCTCATCTTGTAAACATTGATTCCCAAGGTATCCGCTGCTTGAGGGTGCTCACCTACAGAGCGGAGACGAAGACCAAAGCGGGTCTTGAAGAGGATAAACCAAGCAAGGAATGAGAAGGCAATGGCCAGATAACCAAGTAGACTAGTTGACTTGAAGAAAATATCACCGATAACTGGGATATTTGCCAAGACTGGGAAATCAAAGCGTCCAAAAGTCTGACTTAGGTTGTCAGTTTGTCCTTTGTTATAAAGTACTTTCACCAAGAAAACAGCCAAGGCTGGCGCCATCAAGTTCAATACCGTACCGCTGACAACATGGTCTGCACGGAAATGAACCGTTGCTGCTGCGTGGATAATAGAGAAGAGGCCACCAACCAATCCTGCAACTATCAAAGATAGCCATGGAGTTGCTGCTCCAAATTGTTCTGCAAATTCAAGGTTAAAGACAACTCCAGAAAAGGCACCCATAACCATAATTCCTTCAAGGCCGACGTTTACCACACCACCACGTTCAGAGAAAACACCACCAATACTTGTAAAGATGAGGGGTGCTGAGTAAATCAGCATAGAAGACACCAAGAGGGTGAGCAAGGTTGTAATAGACATCTTTACTTACCTCCTTTAACTTGTTTTTTAGGTTTGACAAAGCGTTCGATAAGGTAATGAACACTGACAAAGAAGATAATAGACGCTGTTACAATGCTGACAAGCTCAGATGGTACCTGCGCCGCATTCATACCTGGGGCTCCAACTTGGAGAACACCAAATAGGAAGGCTGCAAAGAGAATACCAATTGGTGAGTTGGCCGCAAGCAGACTAACCGCCATCCCGTTAAATCCGACAGCCAATGACGCCCCCTGAACATAGACGTTCTGGAAGGTTCCAAGTCCTTCAACAGCTCCACCAAGACCTGCCAAGGCACCTGAAATAATCATTGATAGGATAATCGTTCTTTTTGCAGAAATACCAGCATATTCTGAAGCATGTGGATTAAGACCAACCGCACGGATTTCAAAACCAAGAGTTGTTTTCTTAAGCATGAACCAAATGACTGCAACGGCAATGATTGCAAAGAAAATACCAATATTCATCCGCGAGTTACCAGTTAACTCAGCCAACCAAGGTGTCTGATAGGTTGCATTAGCCCCGACACGAATCGTCGAATCTGTACTTTGCATAAAGTCTTTAGGGAAGGCATGGATAAAGGCATTCCCTACATACAATACGATGTAGTTCATCATAATGGTTACGATAACCTCTGACGTCCCTAGATAGGCTCTAAGAATACCTGGAATCGCACCGACAATCCCTCCTGCAATCAAGGCAATCACGATGGTTGCTAGAATCATCAAGGGACGTGGCATATCTGGATGCGACAAGGCAAACCAACCACTGAGAATCCAACCAGCCAAGGCCTGACCAGGAAGCCCGACGTTAAAGAAACCTGCACGACTGGCAACGGCAAAACCAAGAGCAATCAAGATTAGAGGCCCCATAGCACGGAAGATTTCTCCAATCCCACGCAGGCTACCAAAGGCTGTGTAGAACAATTCTTCGTAGCCCCAAATAGCATCATAACCAAAGATCCACATGACAATGGCTCCAAGTAAAATTCCTAGGAAGACAGAAATCAAGGGAACCGAAATTTGTTGTAATTTTTTAGACATCACTCTTCTCCTTTCCCAAGTTTCCACCAGCCATCAAGACACCAAGTTCTTGTTTATTGGTTGTTTCTGGTGATACAATACCTTGAATCTTCCCATCGTGGATAACGGCAATGCGGTCTGAGACGTTTAAAATTTCATCCAATTCAAAGCTGACAACAAGGACAGCCTTGCCATTATCACGCTCTTCAATCAAGCGCTTGTGGATATATTCAATGGCACCGACGTCCAACCCACGAGTTGGTTGGCTGACGATAAGGAGATCAGGATCTCGATCAATTTCACGAGCAATAATTGCTTTTTGTTGATTTCCTCCTGAGAGTGCAGCTGCAGGAACAAATTCACTGGCAGCACGAACATCAAACTCTTCCATTAACTTTTTAGCATAAGAAGTAATATTTGAATAGTTCAAAATTCCATTTTTACTATGTGGTTCTTTATAGTAGGTTTGAAGGGCAATATTTTCAGAAATCATCATTTCCAAAATCAAGCCATCACGGTGACGGTCTTCTGGAACGTGCCCAACACTCAACTCTGTAATATGACGTGGGTGCAAGCCTACAATTGAATCTCCTTTTAGCTCGATGCTTCCAGATTCAACCTTACGAAGGCCTGTAATGGCTTGAATCAGTTCAGACTGACCATTTCCATCAATCCCCGCAATACCAACAATCTCTCCAGCACGGACATCCAAGGACAGATTTTTCACAGCTGGGACACCGCGGTTTTCATTGACCACCAAATCTTTGATTGACAAGACCACTTCTTTTGGTTGAGAGGCTTGTTTCTCTGTTTTAAAGGAAACAGAACGTCCTACCATCATTTCCGCCAAATCAGCATTGGTAGCTCCTGCAATTTCGACAGTTTCAATTGATTTCCCACGACGGATAACTGTAACGC
>NZ_DXLC01000171.1:0-3829 GCF_019414905.1 Streptococcus sp.
TTGAGCAACCTGCGGCTAGCTTCCTAGTTTGCTCTTTGATTTTCATTGAGTATTATTCTTCCACTTCTGTTAAGGTTGCCGCTTTTTCAAGATATTTTTGGTAGGTGCCGTCATCCTTGAGTTTTTGGATGACCTTGTCCACCACTTCTTTCAAATCAGCACTATTTTTTCTAAGGGCAACTGCATTGGCTTCGCCGTCCTTCATCTTCAAGCTGACAGTTGCGACAGCTAGGTCAGCGTTTTTAGCAGCATAGCTAAGGGCAACAGGCTCATCCATGTGAACAGCATCTACTTTTCCAGCCTGCAATTCATTGACAGCTTCCCCCATATTAGTTAGGGAAGTCAATTGAGCTTTTGGCAATTGTTCCTTGACCATAGCTTCTGGAACAGTCCCTTTTTGGGCTGCAATATTAGCACTTTCAAGGCTAGTTAAATCCTTGTATTTTTCTACATCAGACTTACGAACCAAGAAACTAATCTTGTTTTCATAGTAAGGGATTGAAAAATCAAATACTTCTTTTCTCTCGTCAGTAGCGCTAATTCCTGCGACAGCTAGGTCAGCCTTCCCAGTTTGAAGACTGGTCAAGACATTGTCAAAACTCATGCTTGAGATTTCCAACTTCACCCCAAGTTCATCAGCGATAGCTTGAGCCATGTCAATATCCGCACCGACAACCTGATTTTTTCCGTCAACCAAAGACTGAAATTCAAAAGGTGCATAGTCAGGACTGGTCGCTACTACCAATTTCCCTTTTTGCTTAATGGCTTCAACAGCTGACTGAGAACCATTAGAACCCGACTGGCAAGCTACTAAGAAGAAACTTGCAAGAAAACTACATAAAACAAATATCCATTTTTTTGATTTCATAAATAAACAACCTCTCTGTTAATTTTGTATAATTATAACGCTATCCAAGATGCTTGTCAAGTGTTTTTTGAATTTTTATCTCAAAAATATTTTTTTCATTCAATAAAAGGAGCTATCAGTTGATTTCAAGCTCCTTTTTATACAGAATGAACCTGTTTTATAGTTCGACAATCTTACCTGTTTCAAAGTAAACAACCCATTCACAGATATTCTTGGCATAGTCTCCAATGCGTTCCAAGAAGGCAATCACTTGGAAGTAGTCACGACCTGTAACGATAGCATCTGGATTTTTCTTGATTTCTTCTGTAGCCAAATCACGAATGCTATCAAAGTAATGGTTGATTTTTTCGTCCATGGCTGCTACTTCATAGGCCTGGTCTACTGACGCATTGAGATAGAGTTCAAGGGCTGCTTCGACGAAGTTTTTGACATCGCGACCCATTCTCTTGATTTCTTCTTCAACAGCTGGGATGCGTTGTTCTCCCTTCATCCGAATAGTTGCTTTTGCGATTGACACCGCATGGTCACCCATACGTTCCAAGTCAGATACAGCCTTCAAGACGGTTAGAACTGTACGCAAGTCCTGAGAAACCGGTTGTTGGAGGGCAATCATTTCAAATGATTTCTTCTCCAATTTCACTTCGTATTCGTTTACTTCTGCATCGTCTTCGATGACTTCCTTGGCCAAATCACGGTCATGCGTAACAAAGGCACGCACTGTACGATTGATTTGTGAGAGCACTTCTTGTCCCATGGCGTAGAACTGGTTGTGCAATTTCTCTAAATCTTCCTCAAATTGAGAACGTAACATCATTTATCTCCTTATCCAAATTTTCCTGAAATATAATCTTCTGTTTCCTTGTGTTGTGGGTTGAGGAACATCTTCTTGGTATCGTTAAACTCGATCAAATCTCCATCTAGGAAAAATCCTGTCTTGTCAGAGATACGAGAGGCTTGTTGCATGGAACGCGTAACCAAGAGCATGGTGTATTTATCTTTTAGACCATACAAGGTTTCCTCAATCTTACCAGCCGAGATAGGATCCAAGGCTGAAGTCGGTTCATCCAAGAGAATGATTTTAGGACTGGTTGCCAAGACACGGGCAACACAGACACGTTGCTGTTGTCCACCTGAAAGCCCGATAGCTGAATCATGTAGGCGATCCTTAACCTCATCCCAGATGGAAGCTCGTTGCAAGGCTTTTTCTACTGCTTCATCTAGAACCTGCTTGTCCTTCACTCCATTGATACGAAGTCCGTAAACAACATTTTCGTAGATAGACATAGGGAAGGGGTTGGGTTGTTGAAAGACCATACCGATTTCCTTCCGCAATTCAACTGTATCTGTACGTGGGCTGTAAATGTTGTGGCCGTTATAAACCACCGAACCAGTTGTGGTTACCTCTGGATTGAGATCCCCCATGCGGTTGATAGCCTTGAGGAGGGTTGATTTCCCTGATCCAGATGGACCGATCAAGGCTGTAATTTCCTTAGGTTGGAAAGATAAGGAAACACTATTCAAGGCCTTCTTTTGATTGTAGTAAACGGACAGGTCTGACACCTGTAAAATCGCTTCTGTCATACTGTTTCCTTTCTATCCAAAGTGTCCTGTTACGTAGTCATTGGTTGACTGTAATTTTGCATTTTGGAAAATATTAGACGTCTTATCGTACTCGATCAAGTCACCCAAGTAGAAAAATCCTGTGTAATCACTAGCACGCGCAGCCTGCTGCATACTGTGGGTCACGATGATGATGGTGAAGTCTTTCTTTAATTCCAGCATGGTTTCTTCAAGCTGGGCTGTCGCAATCGGATCCAAGGCTGACGCTGGCTCATCCATCAAGAGAATATCTGGCTTGACTGAAATTGCACGAGCGATACAGAGACGTTGCTGCTGACCACCTGAAAGGGTCAAGGCTGACTTGTGCAAATCGTCTTTGACCTGGTCCCAAAGGGCAGCCTGACGGAGAGAAGTTTCCACAATTTCATCCAAGACTTGCTTGTCCTTAACCCCTGCACGTTCATGGGCAAAAGTGATGTTGCGGTAAATAGACTTGGCAAAGGGATTTGGTCGTTGGAAAACCATTCCGATGTGCTTACGCATCTCATAAACGTTAATTTCTGGACGGTTGACATCAATTCCTTGATAGAGGATTTGACCTGTTACCTTGGCAATATCAATGGTATCATTCATCCGGTTGAGACTGCGTAGGTAGGTCGATTTTCCTGATCCAGATGGGCCAATTAAGGCTGTAATTTTATTTTTTTCAAATTGCATATCGATGCCCTTGATGGATTCTTTTTTACCGTAGTAAACATGTAAATCCTTAGTAGAGAGGGCCACTTTCTCTTCAGGAAAGGTGATGATATGCTTTTCATCCCAATTATATTTTGACATGGCTTCTCCTTTATGCAGCGGTTAATTTCTTATGTAGGTAGCTTCCGAGTTTGCGAGCTCCAAAGTTAAAGATGAGGATAAAGATGAGGAGGACGGCCGCAGAACCTGCTGATACAATGGTGCCATCAGGAATGGTTCCTTCACTATTGACTTTCCAGATGTGGACAGCCAAGGTTTCTGCTTGACGGAAGATAGAGATTGGGCTGGTTACACTGAGAATATTCCAGTTAGACCAGTCAAGGGCTGGAGCGGATTGTCCTGCAGTATAGATCAAAGCAGCCGCCTCACCAAAAATACGACCAGAAGCTAAGACGACCCCAGTCACAATACCTGGAAGGGCTTCTGGAATAACGACATGGACAACTGTCTCCCAGCGAGAAATCCCAAGGGCCAGACCAGCTTCACGCTGCGTATGGTGAACATGTTTCAAACTGTCCTCGACATTACGAGTCATCTGAGGCAAGTTAAAGACTGTCAAGGCCAAGGCACCTGAAATGATTGAAAATCCATACTCAAACTGAACTACAAAGATCAAGTAACCAAAGAGACCCACAACCACTGATG
>NZ_DXLC01000172.1:0-13433 GCF_019414905.1 Streptococcus sp.
TAAAACCATTTTCCAACATACCTTTAAAATCAATCAAACAGCAGTTGGTCATAGGTGTATAGGGACTGTAGTCCAAATCGTGATAGTGGATATCCCCTTTTTGGTGGGCATTGGCTACGTGCTTAGGAAGCATTTGCAGTCCGATTGATTTCCCAACAATTCCTGCTGTCAAATCACGCTGGGTGTTGAAGACATCACTGTCTTTATTAGCATTTTCATTGACAACTGCCTGATCTTTGTTAAGAAGTTTATGGATACTAAAGTTAATATCTGTCGCTTTTGAGCGCTCAAAATCCCTCTGTGTCCGATAAGTAATATACTCTTCAGCTAGCGCATATTCTTTGGCTTCGAGGAGTTCATGTTCTACGATATTTTGGATTTCGTAAATCTTAACTCCCTTTGGAAAGCGACTATGAATTTCTGTGACAATTCGCTCGGTCAGAGCATTTAGGCGTTTTTCGACCAAGGGTGTCACATCCATAACCTTGTCAGCCGCCTTGTGGAGAGCCTTGTCAATCTTGTCCACATCAAATACAACACGTCTCCCATCTCGTTTCTCGACGAAGAGAGTTGGCAAAATTGTAATTTTTTCTTCTAGTGCAATCATATGCATGCTCTTTTCTAAAATGTTCTTTCTAAAAAGTATTATACCACTCTAAAAAGAAAAATCAATATCTTGTGTTAAAAATCCTAAAATTTTTAAAAATACACAAGATATTGATTTAGTTATTTAATTTTATAGACTTTAAACTCTGAGTAATCAGTCTTTACTGGTTGGTAATTTTCTTTCAAGATTGTTTCCACTTCAGACCAGACTGCTACCTTATCGTTCACCACAATCATCTTGGGTTGTTTTTCTTTCAAGTCATTGAGTAGCTTATTCCGATTTTCCTCAGTTGCTGTATAGTGCAACGGGGACAAAATAGCCGATGGCGACAAGCGCTCACTCTTACGATAAAGAGTTGCAGTATCATCCCATGCATAGATAGCATCTTCCGTACTTGTCTCCTCTTTCACTAAATCAGCAAGACGATCACGTTCTTGATAAGGGACCGGATAAAGGACAAACCTCATCAAAAAAGGAACAGCCAAAAGATATAACAAAGTTAAAATAGGTAAGTAAAGATTCCCCTTAGTATAGCGATGCCAGAGACTAACAGGCTCTTCTCTGCGTCTTCTTCTAACGCTACGACAACTCTGTTGCCCCTTGATATTGGATACTAAAAGCAGAAGAAAGACAGGGAAAATGAGCATCAAACGGGATGCATGTAGAGGATCCTGTGTAAAGAAAATCACTACCAAACCTAAAATTAGGAACAAACTCGCAGGCACTGAGATGACATATAGTTTAGAGGATTTAGATTGAAAGAGACCTAAAAAGACAAAAACCAAAACTCCCATACCAAGAGCCAACAACCCATAAAACAAAACATTTTCTAACAATGCCGAAACAGAAGCTAAACGAATAGAATTAATTGGATACAAAATTCCACTAATCGCATCCTCAAAACTTCCTGTTGCAACACTATAGTAGGCAGTTGGATAAAAGACCAGTGAAAAACCTAAAGCCACTGCAATAAACTGATAAAATCCATGTGCAAAACGTCTATGCCCAAGGTTAAAGACCAACAAGCCTAAACTCACTACAGCAATAAACAGGAGCGATGACAAGGGAGCAAAGAAAAATCCGCCCGCCAAAGCCAGCCCAATCCGTACAAATCCCTTGTCATGACTTGGATTGCTTAGATAAGTCGCAACTAAACTAAAGGCCGCGAATAAGAAGGGAAGCGCTAAAAGAGTCGCATAACCTCCACCAAACGCAAGACCTGTAACTAGCATGTAAAAAATAGTCACCACTTGTCCAGCTTGGTCTCCTTGCTCTGTCAAGGTGTTTGCCGATCGAAAGAGGAAAAATCCGCCTGCTACCAAGGCTAACCACTCAAAAATGGCAAAGAAAAATCCGCCCTGAGTCACGTAAGTCAGCAAATAATAAAGCAAACCTTGACTTCCATAATAGTCGCTGTAAATTTTCCCTGCCTGATGAAGGGCCCAACCTGTATAAAAATCCTGCACTTCTTGTGCACTCATTAAATCGAGTAATAGCGGTACTCCTAGAGTTATCCCTGTTACAAGCGTACTCCATAGTAAAATTTTTACCAAAGGAAGACGACTTGATTCACGATGATGCGATTCTTGTTCGATTTGGTATTCTAGAGGTTCACGATTCTCCTGATGAACTTCTTCTACTCTACCATACACACTCATATCGTTTCTCCTATTCAATTTATCTGTCTTAGTATATCAAAAAGTCCTAGGATTGTCAGCTTGCGATGGGTGTTTGAGTGATTTTTTGTATAGTTTCACAAAGGTTTCAATTTCTCGAAATCGGTGTAAATGTGTCTGTTTAAATATCATGATATAATCCAATTCTTTCTGAGTTAACATCTTGCCTCCTACATCTTCTTATTCGTAAAAGACAAGAAAAATAGGACTGGTTTGTGTCCTCAGTCCTAGATTTCTTATAAGATAGGGGCGAATAACTGGGCAATTTCCTTAATCAATTTTTGATACCAGCTATTTTTTATCGTATGAGGGAAAATTTCTTGCGATACCGAAAAAATCTCTTGAAAATCTTTTTGAATCTCAGTGATTGATTCTGTTTTATATAGCAAGACTGCATTTTCATAGTGGTGAAGCAAACTTCTATAATCTAAGTTAATGGTTCCAACTGCAGCAAAGTCCTTATCCACTAAGATTTGTTTACTGTGGATAAAGCCTGGACTATACTCAAAAATCCTCACTCCTGCTGACAGTAAATCCGGATAGGCCCCTCTTGTGATGAGTTGGATTAATTTCTTATCTGGAATGAAAGGAGTCACGATGCGGACATCGACACCCCTCATGGCCGCATTTTTAATACTCTCGGTTAAGTCATAGTCAATAATCAAATAGGGTGTTGTGATATAGACTGAATCAGTAGCCTGATTAATCAAACTTTGATAAACTTTTTTCCCTACCTGGGTACGGAAGATGGGCTTGGGTCCACTACCGTAAGGAATGCAGAGCCCTTGGCCAGAACAAGGCTGATTTTCCAGGTGATACTGGTCAAAATCGCTGATTTCCCCACGATTGATGTACCAAGTCATCAAAAAAAGACGGGTTAGAGCCTTGACACCAGGGCCATCTAAGCGAATCCCACTGTCCTTCCAATAGCCAAAGCGTTCTATATGATTGATGTACTCATCGGCTAAGTTAATGCCTCCTGTATAGGCTACCTGACCATCTATGACAAGGATTTTACGATGGTCCCGATTGTTGTAAGCCACCGTCAAACGAGGAATCACCTTGTTAAACTTATGGGCTTCAATTCCTCGACTACGAAGTTGAATAGTATAGTCTCCAGGCAAAGTCGCCATACAGCCGATATCATCATAGAGCATCTTGACCTCTACACCCTGAGCTGCCTTTTGCTCTAGTATATCTAGTATGCTATTCCACATCAAACCTTCTTCGACAATATAGTACTCTAGAAAGATAAATTTCTCAGCTTTCTTGAGGTCTTCCAACATATGTTGCCACATGCTTTCACCCGAAGAAAAGAATTGTGAATCTGTTCGATCATAGACATCGGCATTGCTATCCATACTTAGCAAAGATTTGATAACTCCGTAAGCCGCCTTATCATCTTCCTTCAATTTCTGGCGGAGAGCTTTACTGTTATCCTCCCGAAAATGCATAGAACCAAGTTTGTCCAACTGCTTGATTTCTTTTTTGGACAATCGCCTTTCACCAAACATCAGATAGAGCAAGGGTCCGATGACAGGAACAAAAGTTACCACTAACCACATTACTTTACTATCAGGTGTCATTGAACGATTGACAATTGCGACAATAGTCGCCATACTCATAAAAATTAAGACAATAACCCATAGAATAGGAGCCATACGCCCTAAGTAAAGAAAGAGACCAAAAACAAGAGAAAGTTCAAGCAGCATAATCGAAAGACTAAAGCCATACTTGGACATTAATAATTGAAATTTTCTATATTTCATATCCCCTCCTTGATATTTTGATACTCAATGAAAAAGGAAGCTAGCCGCAGGTTGCTCAAAACACTGTTTTGAGGTTGCAGATGGAAGCTGACGTGGTTTGAAGAGATTTTCGAAGAGTATGAATGCTAAAAACAGGTAATTGATACTAGTATAACTCAGGTATTCGGTAGAAGGCAAGTATTTATAATCATTTTTCTGCGTAAAAACAAAAGAGACTGACAAAACCAGTCTCCTTCTAGTCTATTTTGATAAAACAATGCGATCAGACGCTTCTCTATCCATATCGTCGATAATCATCTGATTTCCATTGATTGCATAAATCTTGACATCATCCCCAATAATCATACGTTGATTAGCGGCATCGAAGCTAACCTGCTTGATTTCTTGATCTCCGTCAGTTTCTACCTGTGTCCAGGTGCCCGTTGTACCAGTTACCACTAAAGTGATACGGTCTCCCTCGTCCTGACCGGTATAGGTTCCATCAATATCAGTTGGTTGAGCCTCGGGCGCATTTTGTGAAGAACTTGTTGCTGCCTGGCTGCTATTTTCTGTAGAAGATGAAGCAGCAGATTGTGATTGCTGAGTTTGTTGTGTTTGCGAGTGAGTTGCTGGTTGTTGAACTTGTTGTGCTCTTTGTGAACAAGCTACTAAAAGACTAAGACTTGCTAGAGAAGCAAGAGAAAGTGTGAATCTTTTTAATTTCATGATAAATTTCCTTTCTGATACCAATTTACAGAAGTTTTTCCTTCTAACTAGTAGTTTTCCTAGTATAACAAGTTCAAAAAAGGAGGTCAATTTATCTGCTCATGCCCCAGTAGATAGCCCCGTACCTCTGAGATAAAATAGAGAGAACCTGTAACGAACAACAAATCCTGGACATCTACTCTTGCTTCAAAATTGCTAATAAATTCTCGGTAAGAAGGAACTATATCGTAACCTGTTACATCTGTTTCATCCAAAGAACCTTGATAGTCAAAGCCTGTCACCTTGAGTTCCACCTGAGGCAAATTCTCAGTCAAGTAACCCAACATCCCTTGATAATCCTTCCGTTTCAAGGCTCCAAATAGGATTTGAGGCCGATATCCTTCCTGCTCTTTTTCTTTAATAAATTCAACCAAGCGAGTCAAGGCAGGGAGGTTATGAGCACCGTCCAAGTAAATCTGAGGGCAAATACGCTCCAAACGCCCAGCCCAATGGGTCTTCTCCAAAGCCTGTCTTACAACCTGCTCATCAACAACTTCCTTTCCTTCCCTCATAAAGAGAAGAAACGTTTGTAGCGCCAAGGCCGCATTTTCCTGCTGATAAGCTCCTTCCAAACCTATTTTCAACTGTGAAAGGTTAGCCAAAGAGCTTGAAAAATTCCCATTCAGCATTGAAAAATCTTGGCCTGCCTGATAAAGGTCAACAGCTAAAGAGTCTGCTTTTTTCTGACAAACAAGCCTAGCTTCTGAAGGCAACTTAGCAATCACTGCCTTTTTACCAGCCTTAAAAATACCAGCTTTCTGCTCTGCAATTGCTGCTATATTGTCACCCAGAGTCTCCTGATGGTCAAGTCCGATGGAGGTGATGACAGCAATCTCTCCAATTACCACATTGGTTGTGTCAAGTAAGCCACCAATTCCCACTTCTAATAGAACTAAATCCACCTCTTGCTCTCTAAAATAAAGAAAAGCAATCAAGGTCAGCAATTCAAAAAAGGACAACTGATCATGGGTTTGCAGAAGCATTTTCTCCATCTCCTTGACCTGATTAGCCAAACGAATGAAGTCTGCATCAGCTATTGGTTGCCCGTTAATGCAGATTCGATCATTGATAGAGACGATATGAGGGGAAGTAAAGGTCGCAACTTTTTTGTCATGCCCCATAAATAACTCCCTCATAAAAGCAATGGTAGATCCTTTTCCATTAGTTCCTGTTACGTGGATAATAGGATAAGACTTCTCGGGATTCCCCAACAAATCCACCGCTTGTTGCATTCGGCCCAAACCTGATCGAAAATTCAAACCAATCCGACTATGAAGCCATTCTTCTACTTCAAACATATACATCTCCTTAATTACAGGTTCAATCAACTGCCTCAATAAAGTCTCATAACTAACAAAAACGAGGCCAGGATTTTCGTCCCGACCTCTTACCTGGTTAGCTAATAACTAGCTACTATGAATATTAGCTTGGGGTAAAACATCCACTGGATGTGCCTGCGTTTCTAATTTCTAGCGCAGTGCTAAACACGTCCACTGGACGTGTTTACTCCTCCATAAAGCTGTTGAAGACTTCTTCAATCATGTTCCATTCGTCTTCTGAGTCTTCTGGGATTGGTTGCAATTCGCCTTCTGTTCCATCTTCGTTTTCGATGAATGAGTAAGCTTGGATTTCAACTTGTCCGTCTTCGTCTTCTTCTGCGTTAACTGGTACTAGAAGAACATAGTTTTTACCAAATTCTTCTTTTCCGTCAATGGTCAAAAGGATTTCAAACAAGGTTTCATTTCCTTGTTCATCTACTAGTGTGATTAGTTCACGTTCTTCGTGGTCGTGGTTATGATCGTGTGACATAGCCTCTCCTTTATATTAAAATTTTCTATCTAAATAATTTTGTAAAATCAGCTGAGCTGCTAACTTATCAATGACTTTCTTGCGCTTATTGCGGCTGATATCTGCTTGTTCAATCAACATACGCTCAGCGGCCACTGTTGTCAAGCGTTCATCTTGATAGTCTACTGGTAAACCAAAAAGCTCTTCTAGCTTTGCTCCGTATGCTTGACTAGCTTCCACGCGCGGTCCGCTTGTATTGTTCATGTTTTTAGGCAAACCCACTACAAATCGTTCCACCTTGTAAGTATCAACCAACTCCTTAACGCGATCAAAACCAAATTGGCCTTGCTCCTCATTGATTTGGATGATTTCAAGCCCTTGAGCTGTAAAACCGAGCGGATCGCTAATCGCCACCCCTACCGTTTTTGAACCGATGTCCAATCCCATAATTCTCATAGGTTATAGATCGACTCCTTGTCCTTTAAGGTAGTAGCGGACCAATTCCTCAACGATTTCATCACGCTCATATTTACGGATTTGATTTCGTGCATTATTATAACGAGGAACGTAGGCAGGGTCTCCACTCAATACGTAACCTACGATTTGGTTAATTGGGTTGTAGCCCTTATCGTTCAACGAAGCGTAGACATCAGTCAAAGTTTCGCTAATTTCTTTTTTATTGGAATCGTCCAATTTAAAACGTACTGTTTCTTCAGTAAATCCCATTCTAACACCCTCTTTCCTTAGAATAGTACCATTATAGCATAATTCCTTACCTTCTACAAATCAGGCAGTCTATTTATTTGGATTTTCTATTGTTCTGTCGCACCATTTGCCAGTCTGTCTGAAATATATTTGCTTGGTTCATTCTTCAAGAGATTTTCTAAACCAATGTTCTTCAGATACTCAGTCTGAGAAGCCTTCTTGACATCCAAAACTTGAAAATCATAACTAGTCGTTGTTTGAAGTTCTGTTGCACTTAATAATTTGGTTTCGAGCTTAAAGCCTGCCAATTTACGAGCTTCTATGATGGATTCATCTTTCTCTTCCGCCTCGAGAAGAGCTTTTTGAGTTTCTTCCACTCCATGTTGGTCAATATAAGTCTTCAGCTCATCTGAGACTGGACGCTTTTGTTGAATAGTTAGGCTCAAAAAAGTCTTGTCTTTATAAGTAATGGTTTGGGTTTGCTGGCTACCATCATCTGACTTGGGCAAGACCAAAGTCTTGGTTACAACTGTATTCTTCTCTGCATTCTCAATAACTGGCAATGCTGACTGAAGCGTATCCTTTTCTGTTTTTGTAGCTGGTCCAGTTTCTTTTTTCTGTCCGCATCCAACCAAGACAAAAAGGAAAGCTAGACTAACAAGAACAATTTTTTTCATTTCTTTCTTCTTTCTTTTTAAAATTAATACTCAATGAAAATCAAAGAGCAAACTAGGAAACTAGCCGCAGGCTGCTCAAAGCACAGCTTTGAGGTTGCAGATAAAACTGACGAAGTCAGGAACATGCATACGTCAAGGCAATGTTGACGCGGTTTGAAGAGATTTTTAAAGAGTATAAAATAGAATAAGACTGGGAGTTGCTCCCAGTCTTGATGTTTATAGAGCTGCACGCAAACGTGCTTCTGCATTTTCTACATTACGGACAGAGCGTGGTAGGAAGGCACGAATATCGTCTTCCTTATAGCCAACTTGCAGGCGTTTTTCATCTACAAGAATTGGGCTCTTTAAAATTCTCGGCGTTTCCATAATCAGATTGAGGACTTCATTGACGCTCAAATCTTCAATATCCACTCCAAGGGCTTTGGCATAGCGATTTTTAGATGAAACGATGCTGGCTATTCCGTTATCTGTTTTTGTCAGAATATCCAGTAATTCTTCTCGCGTAATTCCTTCTTTACCAAGATTTTGTTCTTTATAACTTAACTGGTGGGCATTGAGCCAGGTTTTTGCTTTTTTACAGCTAGTACAACTTGAGACTGTATAAATTTTAATCATGTACCTACCCCTTTCGCTACATGTTACTATCAGTTTAGTCTATTATACCATAAAAAACATCCGACTTGCGACCTATTTTTAAATTTTTTTGACTTTTTTCGTCATTTTCGTACTTTTTTCTTGACAAAATGAAATTTACAGCCATTCTTTATATTTCTTGATATAGATTTTTTTCACAATTGTCACGCTAATCATATACAAAATAATGATGAAAAGTAAAAAGATGAAATAAATCGATTTTAAAGGAGTTAGATGAAGTAGGATTGCGAGTGGACTGTAGGGAAGGAAGGTAACAAAGGCTGCAGCCAATAAGGTTGTCACAAGGACTAGCCAAGCTGGACGACTTTGTAAAAAGGGAATTTTGGCTGAACGCAGCATATGGATAACCATGGTCTGTGACCACATGGACTCGATAAACCAACCTGTCTGAAACAAGACAATAAATCCTACGGCAGACTCCGCTCCATGGACATAGGCTTGACCTGTTGTCATGGGTACAATGATAAAATAAAGCAAAATAAAGGTCAAAATATCAAAGGCAGAAGAGATAGGTCCCATCCAAATCATGAAACGTGTGATGGACTTGGCTTCCCAGGTATGCGGATTTCTCAAAAAATCTTTATCCACCTTGTCAAAAGGCAAGGCAATACAAGACAAATCATAGACTAGATTTAGGATAATCAAATGGACTGGTGCCATTGGTAAAAATGGCAAAAAGATTCCAGAGACCAATAGGGATAAGATATTTCCAAAATTAGAACTCACTGTCATTTTGATATATTTAGTCATATTGGCATAGACCTTACGCCCTTCAACAAGTCCTTTTTCCAGCACCATGAGATCCTTATCAAGTAGAATAACATCAGCCGTTTCTTTGGCAATATCTACTGCTGTGTCAACAGAAATCCCCACATCTGCGACTTTCATAGAAGGAGCATCATTGATCCCATCTCCCATATAGCCTACAGCATGACCATTAGCCTTAAATTGCAAAATAATCCTTGCTTTTTGGTCAGGAGAAAGTTTGGCAAAGACTGTTACCTCCTCCACGGCTTGAGCCAATTCTTGATCACTCATCTGATCAATTTCAGATCCTAACAACATCTGATTGATATCCAAACCAACCTTTTCACAGACTGCTTGGGTAACTTTTTCGTTGTCTCCCGTCAAAATCTTTGTTTGAACCCCATGCTCTAACAGAGCCTTAATTGCTGGTGCTGCAGATGGTTTAGGAGGATCTAGGAAGGCTAAATAACCAGTTAGAATCATATCCCCTTCATCATCAACTGTATAGGCATGACCTTCCCTCAAACCTGACTTATAGGCTACTCCCAAGACACGCAAACCTTGTTGATTTAGCTGTCGGACTTCCGCTAAAATTTCTTCTCTAATAACATCTGTCAAGGAAGTAATCACTCCATGGTATTCCGCATGACTGGAAATCGTCAACATTTCCTCTAGGGCACCCTTGGTTACCAAACTAACAACTTCGTGTTCATCCTTAACGATAACACTCATCCGTCTACGTTCAAAATCAAAGGGAAGCTCATCTATTTTTTGAAAAGTTTGAGCCAGATTTTGCAAAAGGGCGTGTTCTTTTGCTTCCTTTTCAGTCCGTTTGATGATGGCTCTGTCCATCAAATTTTTCAAGCCTGTTTGAAAATAAGAATTGAGATAAGCTCGTCTCAAGACGGTCAAATCCAAGCGTCCGTGGATGTCCAAGGGATATTCAAGGACAATTTCGTCTTGGGTTAGAGTTCCTGTCTTATCTGTACACAAAATATCAATCGCCCCTAAGTCCTGTATGGCATTGAGTTTCTTGATAACCACTTTTTCCTTGGCCATAATGATGGAGCCTTTTGCTAGACTGGCCGTGATAATCATAGGAAGCATCTCAGGTGTCAATCCAACACCAACACTCAAAGCAAATACGCCAGCTTCTAACCAATCTCCATCTGTTAAACCATTGGACAAGAAAACGATGGGCACCATGACCAGCATCAAACGAATCAAGAGCCACGAAATACTATTCATCTCCCGTTCAAACGAAGTAGGCTCATCATAGGTGTTCAAAGTCTGCTCAATGGCTCCCATCATGGTATCATCACCAACTGCTAAAACCACGGCCTTGGCACTACCAGATAAGACATTGGTTCCCATAAAGGCGAGCGCTTCTGCTTCTAGCAGACTATCAGATTGTTGAACTGTTGCCTTGGTCAAGGACAATTTTTCAACCGATTCACTTTCACCTGTCAAGCCCGACTGTTGTACAAAGAAATCGCGCGACTCAAATAAAAGAAGATCTGCTGGAATCATGTCTCCAGCACTTAATTTAACCACGTCACCCACTACCAAATCATCGATAGGTACTTCTTGAATTTCTCCTTGACGAATGACAGTCGCTGTGTTGACAATCATTTTTGATAGATTGGTCGCAGCCTTATCACTACGGAGTTCTTGGACAAAGCGTATGCCACCAGAAATGAGGACTAGGACAACGATGATAATAGAAGTCGTCGGATCCTCTTGACCTGGTTTTGCCAACCAGACATTGGTCACCAAGGAAATCACGGCGATGACCAGTAAGATGATCGTAAAAGGATTGATAATGGATTCGTAAATCTTTTTGAGGATACTGTCTTCTTGACCCTTTGTGATGGTATTTTCGCCATATAGGTCACGATTTTTCTCCACCTGCTCCTCAGTCAAGCCTGTTAGACTTGTCTTATAAAAAGATAGAGTTTCGTTTAAAGATGTATGAATAGCTGTTGCTAATCTTTCTTTTGTAGTTTTCATTGGTTTCTCCTATCTGTATGAATGATGTGTTTCATACACAGAGACCAATCACTTTATAAGGGCAGAACGACACAAATCAGTGATTGGCTGTGTATGTGCGGTTCCGGATGATCGTCAATTTGCATCGTTTAGCTCCTTTCTTTGATTTAAACAGTAGAAAATCCCACCATAAAATGGCAGGATTAAAAAACTAATTATCTGTTTTTCGTTCAAGCTTTAACTCCATAGGGCAATGTAATGAGCTTAGTCTTGGCCTTCGCGACCAGGACTGTTGACCAACGAGTAGTGTCTCCACTGCTTTGCGGTAGTCATCCGTATCCCTATGGTAGCCTCACCTACCGTTTTCGTCTTTCAGTATAAACCTTTAAAATTTAAAAGTCAATCATTTGAGTTGTTTAACTCTTAAATAACTATCAACTCTTTTGGAGCAAGGGTCAATAATTCACAACCTGTCTCTGTAATCAGAATATCATCCTCGATACGAACGCCATATTTACCTTCGATATAGATACCTGGTTCATCGGTTAAGGCCATACCTGCCTTAATAGTTTCTGTAGAAGTCTGGCTAAAGTAAGGCTCTTCATGAATATCCAGTCCAATACCGTGTCCGATACCGTGGGTAAAGTAGTCGCCATAACCTGCCTCGATGATAATATCGCGAGGAATTTTGTCAAAGTCTCGGAAACCTAATCCTGCCTTAGCCTGGTCAATCAAGGCTTGGTTGGCTTTCAGAACCGTATTGTAAATCTCCGCCTGCTCATCGCTGACATGCCCTAGATAGATAGTCCGTGTCATATCACTGACATAGTGGTCATAAAGGCAACCAAAGTCCATTGTAATGGCTTCTCCTAGCTCCACTGGTTTGTGCATTGGATGGGCATGGGGCTTAGAAGAGTTGATTCCGCTAGCTAAGATAGTGTCAAAAGACAAGCCAGATGCTCCCAACTCACGCATGCGGAAGTCAAGGAAGTTGGCAATCTCAATCTCAGTCTTTCCTGGCTTAATAAAGTCAAGCGCGTCGCGGAAAGCTTGGTCTGAGATAGAACAAGCCTTGCGAATAGCTGCAATCTCTGCCTCATCCTTAATCATTCGAAGACCTTCGACAAACTGAGTTTGTGGAAGCAAGTCCAAACCTGCAAAAGCTGCCTGCATACGGTGATAATAAGAGACTGAAATCTCATCTTCAAAACCGATACGAGACAAGCCCATGTCCTTGACAATTCCTGCAATGACAGCCAATTCATCACGGTCTGCCACAATCTCAAAGCCACTGGTTTCTTGCTTAGCTGCAATGATATAGCGAGAATCCGTCACCAAGATCTGACGGTCACGGCTGATAAAGACTGTTCCGTTTGAGCCCCAAAAACCAGTCAAGTAGTAGACGTTTTTAAGATTGTTGATGATGATACCATCTAGTTCTTTTTCTTGCATTTTAGCTAGAAATGCTTGTACGCGTTTATTCATGATGTAATTTTCCTTTCAAATACTGTCCTGTGTAGCTGGCTTCGTTGGCCGCTACTTCTTCTGGAGTTCCTGTTGCGATGATGGTTCCACCACCGACACCACCCTCAGGTCCCAAATCGATGATATGGTCGGCCGTCTTAATGACATCTAGATTGTGCTCAATGACGAGGACTGTATTGCCATCGTCTACAAAGCGAGCCAAGACTTTAAGCAAGCGAGCAATGTCCTCAGTATGCAGCCCTGTCGTTGGCTCATCCAGAATGTAGAAAGATTTTCCTGTCGATCGTTTGTGAAGTTCACTAGCCAGTTTCATACGCTGGGCTTCTCCCCCAGAAAGGGTGGTAGCTGGTTGCCCTAGCGTCACATAGCCCAGTCCCACATCCTTGATGGTCTGGAGTTTACGTTGAATCTTAGGAATGTGTTGGAAGAACTCTACCGCGTCGTTGACGGTCATGTCCAAGACCTGCGAGATATTTTTTTCCTTGTAGTGGACTTCTAGGGTCTCACTGTTGTAGCGGGTCCCGTGGCAGACTTCACAAGCCACGTAAACATCTGGCAAGAAGTGCATCTCAATCTTGATAATCCCGTCACC
>NZ_DXLC01000173.1:0-29154 GCF_019414905.1 Streptococcus sp.
CTAATACTCAATGAAAATCAAAGAGCAAACTAGGAAGCTAGCCGCAGGTTGCTCAAAGCACTGCTTTGAGGTTGTAGATAAGACTGACGAAGTCAGTCACATATATAATCCAAGGCGAAGCTGACGTGGTTTGAAGAGATTTTCGAAGAGTATAAAAGTAATAGTGCTTTTAGAATAAAAGGGCAAGTAACCCTATAATCAAGATAAACAAAGCTTTCGGAGGAAAAATGAGTAATATCAGTTTAACAACACTTGGTGGTGTACGTGAAAACGGGAAAAATATGTATATCGCTGAAATCGATGGATCTATTTTCGTTTTGGATGCAGGTCTAAAATACCCTGAAAATGAACAACTAGGGGTTGATGTAGTCATTCCAAACATGGACTACCTTTTTGAAAATAGCGACCGTATCGCTGGCGTCTTCTTGACCCACGGACATGCGGATGCTATTGGTGCTCTGCCTTATCTCTTGGCTGAAGCCAAGGTACCTGTATTTGGGTCTGAGTTGACCATTGAGTTGGCCAAACTCTTTGTCAAAGGAAATGATGCGGTTAAGAAATTCAATGATTTCCATGTCATCGATGAGGATACGGAGATTGATTTTGGAGGAACTGTGGTGTCCTTCTTCCGTACGACCCACTCTATCCCAGAAAGTCTGGGTGTTGTCTTGAAGACAGCTGAAGGTAGTATCGTTTATACAGGTGACTTTAAATTTGACCAGACAGCTAGTGAATCTTATGCCACAGACTTCGCTCGTTTGGCAGAAATCGGTCGTGATGGAGTTCTAGCTCTTCTTAGTGATTCAGCCAATGCGGACAGTAATATCCAAGTGGCTAGCGAAAGTGAAGTTGGGGACGAGATTACTCAAACCATTGCGGACTGGGATGGACGTATTATCGTCGCAGCAGTAGCTAGCAACCTCTCTCGTATCCAGCAGGTGTTTGACGCTGCGGATGCAACAGGCCGTCGTGTGGTCTTGACAGGATTCGATATTGAAAATATCGTCCGTACTGCTATTCGCCTCAAGAAATTGTCTCTAGCTAACGAAAGTCTTTTGATTAAGCCAAAAGATATGTCTCGCTTTGAAGACCATGAGTTGATTATCCTTGAGACAGGTCGTATGGGTGAGCCTATCAATGGTCTTCGCAAGATGTCGATTGGTCGCCACCGTTATGTGGAAATCAAGGACGGTGATTTGGTCTATATCGTAACCACTCCGTCTATCGCCAAGGAAGCGGTCGTGGCGCGTGTGGAAAACATGATTTACCAAGCTGGTGGGGTTGTCAAACTGATCACTCAAAGCTTGCGTGTGTCAGGGCACGGAAATGCGCGTGATTTGCAGTTGATGATCAATCTCTTGCAACCCAAGTATCTCTTCCCGATTCAAGGGGAATACCGTGAGTTAGATGCTCATGCTAAGGCTGCTATGGCAGTTGGGATGTTGCCAGAACACATTTTCATCCCTAAAAAGGGAACCAGCATGGCTTATGAGAATGGGGACTTTGTCCCAGCTGGCGCGGTTTCGGCAGGGGATGTCTTGATTGACGGAAATGCCATCGGTGATGTTGGAAATGTGGTTCTTCGTGACCGTAAGGTCTTGTCAGAGGATGGTATTTTCATAGTAGCAATCACCGTTAACCGTCGTGAGAAGAAAATTGTGGCCAAGGCTCGTGTGCATACGCGTGGATTCGTTTATCTCAAGAAGAGCCGTGATATTCTCCGTGAAAGTTCAGAATTGATTAACCAGACGGTAGAAGACTATCTTCAAGGAGATGACTTTGACTGGGCAGATCTCAAAGGGAAGGTTCGTGATAACCTGACCAAGTATCTCTTTGATCAAACTAAGCGTCGTCCAGCTATTTTACCAGTGGTGATGGAAGCAAAATAATCGTTGAAATAAACAGAGAGAAAGTCGAGTTTCGGCTTTTTCTTATAGAAAAATAGAGGAAAAATTATGGCAGTAATGAAAATTGAGTATTACTCACAAGTCTTGGATATGGAGTGGGGAGTGAATGTCCTCTATCCTGACGCCAATAGAGTGGAAGAACCAGAGTGTGAAGATATTCCCGTTTTGTACCTTTTGCACGGGATGTCTGGCAATCATAATAGTTGGCTCAAACGGACCAACGTAGAACGCTTACTTCGAGGAACCAATCTCATAGTCGTCATGCCCAATACCAGCAACGGTTGGTATACCGATACCCAATATGGTTTTGATTATTACACAGCTCTGGCAGAGGAATTGCCACAGGTTTTGAAACGATTCTTCCCTAATATGACTAGCAAGCGTGAAAAGACCTTTATCGCTGGCCTCTCTATGGGAGGTTACGGCTGTTTTAAACTGGCTCTTGCTACAAATCGTTTCTCTCGTGCAGCTAGTTTTTCGGGTGCCCTTAGCTTTCAAGAGTTTTCTCCTGAAAGCCAAAATCTGGGGACACCAGCTTACTGGAGAGGTGTGTTTGGGGAGATTAAAGATTGGACAGCTAGCCCCTATTCTCTTGAAAGTCTGGCTAAAAAATCGGACAAAAAGACCAAGCTGTGGGCTTGGTGTGGTGAGCAGGATTTCTTGTATGAATCCAATAATCTCGCAGTGAAAAACCTCAAAAAGCTGGGATTTGATGTGACCTATAGCCATAGCGCTGGAACTCACGAATGGTACTATTGGGAAAAACAATTGGAACGGTTTCTAGGAACTCTGCCAATTGATTTCAAATTAGAAGAGAGATTGAGTTAGTTTGAACTTCAGTATAGGGGGAGTAGAACTAAAATAAAATATGTTTTCACTAGACTTTTTAAACGAAAGTAGTAGAATAGTAATAAGATACTGGAGGAAAGAGAGAAAAATATGTATCGTTATCAGCTTGGGATACCACTATCAGAGTATGATGGTTTTGTAAAAGAACATCCCATGGTTAATCTATTACAAAGCAGTGCTTGGGAAAAAGTGAAATCTGATTGGAATCATGAGAGGCTTGGTGTCTATGAAGGGGAGAACTTACTGGCTGTGGCTAGTATTCTGATAAAATCTCTGCCTTTGGGGTATAAAATGTTTTATATTCCAAGAGGTCCTATATTGGATTACAGGGATACAGAACTTTTAAAGTTTGTCCTGCAGTCTATTAAGTCTTATGCTCGTAGTAAGAGAGCGGTTTTTGTGACTTTCGATCCAAGCATTTGTCTATCTCAACATTTGGTCAATCAAGATAAAAGAGAATATCCTGAAAATCTTGCTATTGTTGAGATTTTAGGGCAATTAGGAGTGAAGTGGTCTGGGCGGACAATCGAGATGGATGACACCATTCAGCCTCGTATTCAGGCGAAAATATATAAGGAAAATTTTGAAGAAGATAAACTTTCTAAATCAACGAGGCAAGCTATCCGAACAGCACGAAACAAAGGGCTTGAAATTCAATATGGTGGACTGGAACTATTAGATTCATTTTCGGAGTTGATGAAAAAAACTGAGAAGCGAAAAGAGATTCATTTAAGAAACGAAGCCTACTATAAAAAATTATTAGATAACTTCAAAGAAGATTCCTATATCACGCTAACGAGTTTAGATGTTTCTAAGCGTTTAAGAGAATTAGAAGAACAGTTAGAAAAAAATAGAGTAGTTGCAGAAAAATTTAATGATGCAACCAAATCTTCAAAAGTTCAGGAAAATATAAAAGAAAAAGAACGTTTAGAAGAGGAAATAGATTTCTTGCAGGGATATATGAATATGGGAAAATCAAACATTCCTTTAGCGGCTACTTTGAGTTTGGAATTTGGTAATACCTCTGTCAATCTATATGCTGGTATGGATGATGATTTTAAACGTTACAATGCACCAATTTTAACTTGGTATGAAACGGCTCGCTATGCCTTTGAGCGAGGTATGGTGTGGCAAAATTTAGGTGGTGTTGAAAACTCTCTCAATGGTGGACTTTATCATTTTAAGGAAAAATTTAATCCAACGATTGAAGAATATTTGGGTGAATTTACAATGCCCACTCATCCTCTCTATCCTCTGTTAAGACTTGCTCTTGATTTCCGTAAAACATTAAGAAAAAAACATAGAAAGTAAGTATATGGCACTAACTACACTCACAAAAGAAGAGTTTCGTACTTATTCTGATCAGGTTTCTTCTCGTTCCTTTATGCAATCTGTCCAGATGGGGGACTTATTAGAAAAAAGAGGGGCTCGAATTGTTTACCTTGCTTTGAAACAAGAAGGAGAAATTCAAGTTGCAGCTCTGGTTTATAGCTTGCCCATGCTAGGTGGTCTGCATATGGAGCTCAATTCGGGGCCTATTTATACTCAACAAGATGCTCTTCCAGTTTTTTATGCGGAGTTAAAAGAATATGCCAAGCAAAATGGTGTATTAGAGTTGCTTGTAAAACCTTATGAAACGTATCAAACTTTTGATAGTGAAGGTAATCCAATAGATGCTGAGAAAAAAAGTATTATTCAAGATTTGACTAATTTAGGTTATCAATTTGATGGATTAACAACAGGTTACCCAGGTGGAGAACCGGATTGGTTATATTGTAAAGCCTTGGTGAAAAAGGCTGAAACGTTTGGCATTCGATTGAAAAAGTTAAAACGTGAAGAACTATCGATTTTTAAGAATATAACAAAAGAAACCTCTGAACGTAGAGAATATAGTGATAAAAGTTTAGAATATTATGAGCACTTTTATGATTCATTTGGAGAACAAGCGGAGTTTCTCATAGCAAGCTTAAATTTTTCGGAGTATATGAGCAAATTGCAAGGTGAACAAAGTAAACTAGAAGAAGTCTTAGACAAGTTGCGACTTGATTTGAGTAAAAATCCTCATTCTGAGAAAAAACAAAATCAACTGAGAGAATATTCTAGTCAATTTGAAACTTTTGAAGTTCGAAAAGCAGAAGCGAGAGACTTGATTGAAAAATATGGAGAAGAAGATATTGTTTTAGCCGGGAGTTTATTTGTTTATATGCCTCAGGAAACGACTTATCTCTTTAGTGGTTCCTACACTGAATTTAATAAGTTCTATGCCCCTGCGCTACTTCAAAAATATATTATGTTGGAAAGTATAAAACGTGGAATACCTAAATACAACTTCCTAGGGATTCAAGGGATTTTTGATGGTAGTGATGGCGTTTTGCGTTTTAAACAAAATTTTAATGGCTATATTGTACGTAAAGCAGGAACTTTCCGTTATCATCCATCGCCTTTAAAATACAAAGCTATTCAGTTAGTCAAAAAAATATTAGGACGTTAAGATGAACAAGCCAGTATTTAGCTTTCTTTCAGCTTGTTTTAGTAAAATAGTCTTTATTTGCTAGAAAGGTGGAGAGACATGCGCTGGCTTTTTCGTTTGATAGGGGTTTTCTTTTCTTTTGTTTGGCGTTTGTTTTGGCGCTTGGTTTGGATTGTTTTGTTTTTATGCACTCTTGCTTTTGGATTTCTCTGGTATCTGAACGGGGATTTCCAAGGAGCGCTGAAGCAGGCAGAGCGGTCGGTAAAGATTGGTCAACAAAGCATTGACCAATGGGGAAAAACAGGGCAACTGCCTAAGTTAAACCAGACAGATAGCCACCAGCATTCTGAAGGAAGGTGGCCGCAAGCCTCTGCTCGTATTTACTTGGATCCCCAGATGGATTCACGCTTCCAAGAGGCTTATATAGAAGCGATTCAGAATTGGAATCAAACTGGTGCTTTTAACTTTGAACTTGTGACTGAGTCCAGCAAGGCGGATATCTTGGCTACTGAGATGAACGACGGAAACACTCCTGTGGCAGGAGAGGCGGAAAGTCAGACTAATCTCTTGACGGGGCAATTCTTGTCTGTAACGGTGCGTCTGAATCATTATTATCTGTCCAATCCTGACTATGGCTATTCCTATGAGCGCATTGTCCATACGGCAGAACATGAGTTAGGCCATGCGATTGGCTTGGATCATACAGATGAGAAGTCTGTGATGCAACCGGCAGGTTCCTTTTATGGTATTCAGGAAGAGGATGTTGCAAACCTTCGAAAAATATATGAGACCAATGAGTAGGGGACTATCTTTCCCTACTTTTTTGCTATAATGGAATTATGAACAACTTGATTAAATCAAAACTAGAGCTCTTGCCGACCAGCCCTGGTTGCTACATTCACAAGGATAAAAATGGCACCATTATCTATGTAGGAAAGGCTAAAAATCTGCGCAACCGTGTGCGGTCCTATTTCCGTGGAAGTCACGATACCAAGACAGAGGCTCTGGTATCTGAAATTGAGGATTTTGAATTTATCGTTACGGAGTCCAATATTGAGGCCCTTCTCCTAGAAATCAACCTGATCAAGGAAAATAAGCCCAAATACAATATCATGCTCAAGGATGACAAGTCTTATCCCTTCATCAAAATCACCAATGAGCGTTATCCTCGTTTGATTATCACTCGTCAGGTCAAAAAGGACGGTGGTCTCTACTTTGGTCCCTATCCAGATGTAGGGGCAGCAAATGAAATCAAGCGACTACTGGATCGGATTTTTCCTTTTCGTAAATGTACGAATCCACCGTCTAAGGTCTGTTTTTACTATCATATCGGCCAATGTATGGCCCATACTATCTGTAAGAAGGATGAGGCCTATTTCAAGTCTATGGCTCAGGAAGTTTCTGACTTCCTAAAAGGGCAGGATGACAAAATCATCGATGACCTCAAGGGCAAGATGGCAAGTGCTGCCCAGACTATGGAATTTGAACGTGCGGCCGAATATCGCGATTTGATTCAGGCCATTGGAACGCTTCGGACCAAGCAAAGGGTTATGGCCAAGGATCTTCAAAATCGGGATGTCTTTGGCTACTATGTGGACAAGGGTTGGATGTGTGTTCAGGTTTTCTTTGTTCGTCAGGGCAAGCTCATTGAGCGAGATGTCAATCTCTTCCCCTACTACAATGATCCAGATGAGGACTTCTTGACCTATGTAGGACAGTTTTATCAAGAAAAATCTCACCTGGTTCCCAATGAGGTGCTGATTCCGCAGGATATTGACGAAGAAGCCGTCAAGGTCTTGGTGGGTTCCAAGATTCTCAAGCCCCAGCGTGGAGAGAAAAAACAACTGGTCAATCTAGCCATAAAAAATGCTCGTGTTAGTCTGGAGCAGAAGTTCAATCTGCTAGAGAAATCTGTCGAAAAGACCCAAGGAGCTATTGAAAATCTAGGTCGCTTACTCCAAATCCCCACCCCAGTCCGTATCGAGTCTTTCGATAACTCTAATATTATGGGGACCAGTCCTGTTTCGGCCATGGTGGTCTTTGTTAATGGTAAACCGAGTAAGAAGGATTACCGTAAGTACAAGATAAAAACGGTTGTCGGTCCAGATGATTATGCCAGTATGAGAGAAGTTATTCGCAGACGCTATGGCCGAGTTCAGCGTGAGGCTTTGACTCCGCCAGATTTGATTGTCATTGATGGGGGACAAGGTCAAGTCAATATCGCCAAGCAAGTCATCCAAGAGGAGTTGGGCTTGGACATTCCCATTGCAGGTCTGCAAAAGAATGATAAGCACCAAACCCATGAATTGCTATTTGGAGATCCGCTTGAGGTGGTGGAGTTGTCTCGTAATTCTCAGGAATTTTTCCTTCTCCAACGCATTCAAGATGAGGTCCACCGCTTTGCCATCACCTTCCACCGCCAACTGCGCTCCAAAAATTCCTTTTCATCACAACTGGATGGGATTGACGGTCTGGGGCCTAAACGCAAGCAAAATCTCATGAAGCATTTCAAATCTCTCACTAAAATCAAGGAAGCCAGTGTGGATGAGATTGTCGAAGTTGGTGTGCCAAGAGCAGTCGCAGAAGCAGTTCAGAGGAAGTTGAACCCGCAGGAAGAAGATGAATTATCTCAAGTGGCGGAAGAAAGAGTAGATTACCAAACGGAAGGAAACCACAATGAAACATAAAATCGCAATTTTATCAGATATTCATGGCAATGTGACGGCCCTAGAAGCAGTGATTGCAGATGCTAAAAATCAAGGAGTCAGTGAATACTGGCTTCTGGGAGATATTTTTCTTCCTGGTCCAGGCGCAAATGACTTAGTCGCCCTGCTAAAGGACCTTCCTATCACAACCAGTGTTCGAGGCAATTGGGATGATCGTGTCCTTGAGGCCTTGGATTGCGAATATGGTTTGGAACATCCGAAAGAAATCCAGTCAATGCGCATGACCCAGTTTTTGATGGAGCGAATGGATCCTGCAACGATTGTCTGGCTACGAAACTTGCCTTTGCTTGAAAAGAAAGAAATTGACGGACTGCGCTTTTCTATCTCTCATAATTTGCCAAATAAGAACTATGGTGGTGACTTGCTAGTTGAGAATGATACGGAGAAATTTGACCAACTTCTAGATGATGAAGTTGACGTGGCAGTCTATGGTCATGTTCACAAGCAGTTGCTTCGTTATGGCAGTCAAGGGCAACAAATCATCAATCCAGGTTCGATTGGTATGCCCTATTTTAATTGGGAGGCGTTAAAAAATCACCGTGCTCAGTATGCCGTAATAGAAGTTGAAGATGGGGAATTGGTAAATATCCTATTTCGTAAAGTCGCTTATGACTATGAAGCGGAGTTGGAATTGGCCAAATCCAATGGGCTTCCCTTTATTGAAATGTATGAAGAACTGCGTCGTGACGATAACTATCAGGGACACAATCTGGAATTATTAGCAAGCTTAATAGAAAAGCATGGGTATGTAGAAGATGTGAAGAATTTTTTTGATTTTTTGTAAGAGTTCCCTAAGATAATCAATGCAAACTAAAAACGATTGGCCTGTCCAATCGTTTTTAATATATCTTATTGTAACTGAGATTGATCTGGGAGATAAGAGCCACCTAGATAGATATTGCTGAGTTTTTCAAGTGTTCCATCTTGGTAGAGTTCTTTGAGTGCTTTATCGAATTGCTCTTTAAACTCTTTTTGGTCACTTGAGAAAACGATATAATTGCTGGGGCTATCAGCAGAAGGTAAGTCAACCACAGAAAGATCAAAACCACGATCCTTGATAATCTTTTGCACGGATACCTTGTCAAAAACTAGGAAATCAAATTCACCGTTAGCAAGGTCTAGGATTCGTTTGCCGATATCCTCACCAGAAAAATCAATTGTAGCAGGATTGTCAGGGTGTTTCTGATTCCAGTTATTGATGAATTGAGCGTTTGAAGTTCCGGTATCTTCTTGCGTTGTTTTGCCAGCAATTTGGTCAAGTGAAGTCAAAGGATTTTTCTTGTTGCTGACAAGGACGAGGGGATTGTTCGAAATTGGGAGTGAGTAGAGGTATTTTTCAGCACGCTCTTTTGTGTAACTCAAGTTATTGGCTGCTGCTTGATAGTGACCAGAATCAAGCCCTGGAAAGATACTTTCCCAGGCAGTTCTTTGGAATTGAATCTCGTAGTCACTGAGTTTTTCATCCACTGCTTTTAGAACTTCGATATCAAATCCTGTCAGATTGCCCTTGTCTTCGTAGTCAAATGGCGGTACATCGCCAGCTGTAGCAACGACGATTGTCTTTTGAGAGTTAGTCTCTTTAGGTGTGGCTTGATTTCCACAGGCAACTAAAAATGGGAGGATGAGTAGTAATAGGCTAAATTTTTTCATAATGTCTCCATTCAAATGTAAAGTACTTGCTAGTTTAGCAGAAACTTTCTTGATGAACCAATATATATTTTTTATGGTTGTGATAAAAAAACTTAATCATGAAAAATCCCTGCAAGCTCTTTCAAATTATGGTAGAATGGAAACAGTAGAATTAGAAAAGGAAATCGATTATGAAATTTCTTGAATTAAACAAAAAACGTCATGAGACTAAGCAGTTTACTGATAAGCCTGTTGATCCAAAAGATGTGCGTACGGCTATCGAAATTGCAACCTTGGCACCAAGCGCCCACAACAGCCAGCCTTGGAAATTTGTGGTGGTTCGTGAGAAAAATGCCGAACTGGCAAAATTGGCTTACGGTTCGAACTTTGAACAGGTATCATCAGCGCCTGTAACCATTGCCTTGTTTACAGATACAGATTTGGCTAAACGTGCCCGCAAGATTGCCCGAGTTGGTGGTGCTAATAACTTTTCTGAAGAGCAACTACAATATTTCATGAAAAATTTACCAGCTGAATTTGCCCGTTACAATGAACAACAGGTCAGTGACTACCTAGCCCTCAATGCAGGTTTGGTTGCTATGAATTTGGTTCTTGCATTGACAGACCAAGGAATCGGATCAAATCTGATCCTTGGCTTTGACAAATCAAAAGTCAATGAGGTTTTGGACATCGAAGACCGTTTCCGCCCAGAACTCTTGATTACAGTGGGTTACACAGACGAAAAATTGGAACCAAGCTACCGCTTGCCAGTAGATGAAATCATCGAGAAAAGATAGAAAGAAGAAAAAAATGACAGCAATTGATTTTACAGCAGAAGTAGAAAAACGCAAAGAAGACCTCTTGGCTGACTTGTTTAGCCTTTTGGAAATCAACTCAGAACGTGATGACAGCAAGGCTGATGCGCAGCATCCATTTGGACCTGGGCCAGTCAAAGCCTTGGAAAAATTCCTTGAAATCGCAGATCGCGATGGCTATCCAACTAAGAATGTCGATAACTACGCAGGACATTTCGAGTTTGGTGAAGGAGAAGAAGTTCTCGGAATCTTTGCCCACATGGACGTGGTGCCAGCTGGTAGCGGTTGGGACACAGACCCTTATACACCAACTATCAAAGACGGTCGTCTTTATGCGCGTGGGGCTTCAGATGACAAGGGTCCTACAACAGCTTGTTACTATGGTTTGAAAATCATCAAAGAACTGGGCCTTCCAACTTCTAAAAAAGTTCGTTTCATTGTCGGAACAGACGAAGAATCAGGCTGGGCAGACATGGACTATTACTTTGAACATGTAGGACTTGCAAAACCAGACTTCGGTTTCTCTCCAGACGCTGAATTCCCTATCATCAATGGTGAAAAAGGAAACATCACAGAATACCTCCACTTTGCAGGTGAAAATACAGGTGCTGCCCGTCTTCATAGCTTTACAGGTGGTTTGCGTGAAAACATGGTACCTGAATCAGCAACAGCAGTTGTTTCAGGTGACTTAGCTGACTTGCAAGCTAAACTAGATGCCTTCGTTGCAGAACACAAACTCAGAGGAGAACTCCAAGAAGAAAACGGTCAATACAAGGTGACGATTATTGGTAAATCAGCCCATGGTGCTATGCCTGCTTCAGGTGTCAATGGTGCGACTTACCTAGCCCTCTTCCTTAGCCAGTTTGACTTTGCTGGTCCAGCCAAAGACTACCTTGACATCGCTGGTAAAATTCTCTTGAACGACCATGAGGGTGAAAATCTCAAGATTGCTCATGTGGATGAAAAGATGGGTGCCCTTTCTATGAATGCGGGTGTCTTCCGCTTCAATGAAACAAGTGCTGACAATACGATTGCCCTTAATATCCGCTATCCAAAAGGAACAAGTCCAGAGCAGATCAAGTCAATCCTTGAAAACTTGCCAGTTGCTTCTGTTAGCCTTTCTGAACACGGTCACACGCCTCACTATGTGCCAATGGAAGATCCACTTGTGCAAACTTTGTTGAATGTCTATGAAAAACAAACAGGACTACAAGGTCATGAACAAGTCATCGGTGGTGGTACCTTCGGTCGCTTGCTTGAGCGTGGGGTTGCCTACGGTGCTATGTTCCCAGACTCTATTGATACCATGCACCAGGCCAATGAATTTATCGCCTTGGACGATCTCTTCCGAGCAGCAGCAATCTATGCCGAAGCTATTTACGAATTGATCAAATAAAGCCTTAGAAGTCTGAGATGTAATGCTTGGACTTCTTTTTGGAGGGAAAACAGATGTCTCAAATCGAAAGAATTAAGCAGGCTATCATGGCGGATCCGCAGAATGCTAGCTATACAGAACGCGGTATTGAGCCTCTCTTTGCGGCGCCAAAAACTGCTCGTATCAATATCATTGGTCAGGCACCGGGACTTAAAACTCAAGAAGCAGGTCTTTACTGGAAAGATAAGAGTGGTGACCGCTTGCGGGAGTGGCTAGGTGTGGATGAAGATACCTTTTACAATTCAGGTTATTTTGCTGTTTTGCCTATGGATTTCTACTTTCCAGGGCATGGTAAGTCAGGTGACCTGCCACCGAGAACTGGATTTGCCGAAAAATGGCATCCACAGCTCTTGCAAGAATTACCAGATATCCAGTTGACCCTCTTGATTGGGCAATATGCCCAAGCCTACTATTTACAGGAGAAAGTCAGTGGCAAGGTAACAGAGAGAGTTCGACGCTATCAGGATTATCTGCCAGACTATTTTCCTCTAGTTCACCCCTCACCGCGAAACCAAATCTGGATGGCTAAAAATCCTTGGTTTAAGGCAGAAGTGGTGCCAGATTTGAAAAAAAGAATTAAAGCTATTTTAGGAGAAAAGAATGAAAGAAATTACCTTTGACACATTTTACCAGCTTTATCAAAACGACCAACTTTCTCTAGTGGACGTGAGAGAAGTAGAAGAGTTCGAGACGCTTCATTTAGAAGGTGCCCACAACCTACCGCTTAGTCAATTGGCTGATACCTTTGATCAGTTGGACAAGGACCAGTTGCATTATGTTATTTGCAAATCTGGAATGAGATCGGCGCGTGCTTGTCAATTCCTAGCTGAACAAGGTTATGAGGTTATCAATGTTCAGGGTGGCATGTTAGCCTTTGAAGAACTTTAAACAGTAGATTTTCTCCTACTCGGTATGGACTGGGTAGGAGAGTTTTATTTTTAGACAATTCTCATTTTTGTGAATCTTGAAAACATTCAATATTTACTTCGTGAAGCTTTTTTCATACTCCTATTCATGATATACTAGGTCAGTATTTTATAAATATGAAGGAGATTTACATGGCTAAAAAAGGTGCCCTAACAGGTTTACTCCTGTTTGGAATATTTTTTGGTGCGGGGAACTTGATTTTTCCGCCTTCTCTGGGTGCTCTATCTGGAGAACATTTTCTTCCTGCTATCGCAGGTTTTGTCTTTTCAGGCGTCGGTATCGCCGTCTTGACCCTTATTATTGGAACGCTAAATCCTAAAGGATATATCTACGAGATTTCAACGAAGATAGCGCCTTGGTTTGCGACTCTTTACCTATCAGTTCTTTACTTGTCAATCGGTCCATTCTTTGCTATCCCACGTACTGCTACAACAGCTTACGAAGTAGGGATCAGCCCCCTTTTATCGGATGCAAATAAAGGACTTGGCTTGATTGTCTTTACCCTTCTTTATTTTGTGGCAGCGTATCTGATTTCGCTTAATCCATCAAAAATCTTAGACCGTATCGGCCGTATTTTAACGCCAGTCTTTGCAATCTTGATTGTTATCTTGGTTGTTTTAGGAGCTATCAAATACGGTGGAACAAGTCCTCAAGCTGCTTCAGCTGCTTATCAAGCTTCTGCCTTTGGTACAGGTTTCCTAGAAGGTTATAATACCTTGGATGCCCTTGCTTCGGTTGCCTTCAGTGTAATCGCAGTTCAAACCTTGAAACAACTTGGATTTTCAAGTAAGAAAGAATACATTTCAACTATTTGGGTTGTTGGTATCGTTGTAGCCCTTGCTTTCAGCGCTCTTTACATCGGTTTAGGTTTCCTTGGAAATCATTTCCCAGTACCAGCTGAAGCGATGAAGGGTGGAACACCAGGTGTTTACATCTTGTCACAAGCAACTCAAGAAATCTTTGGTTCAACAGCTCAAATCTTCCTTGCAGCTATGGTTACTGTAACCTGCTTCACAACTACAGTTGGTTTGATTGTGTCAACTGCTGAGTTCTTTAATGAGCGCTTCCCACAAATCAGCTACAAGGTTTATGCGACAGCCTTTACCTTGATTGGATTTGCCATTGCTAATTTGGGTCTTGATGCGATTATCAAGTACTCAATTCCTGTACTGGTTATCTTGTACCCAATCACCATTGCCATCGTTATGATTGTCATTGTGAATAAATTTGTGGCTCTTTCAAAACCAGGTATGCAGTTGACAATTGCTGTGGTTACAGCTATTGCCATTGCAAGCGTACTAGGAAGCTCGTTTAAGGTTGAGTTTCTTGCAAACCTTGTTAACGCTCTTCCTTTTGCTAAAGCATCTCTCCCATGGTTGGTGCCAGCCATTGTCGGAATCTTGCTCTCATTGGTTCTACCAAACAAGCAAGAAAGCGATGTTTTTGAAATGGAATAATCACTAAAATCACTTTTGTAGCCAAGTCTACAGGAGTGATTTTCTTTTTTTATCCGATGATAAATGTGTTATAATAGGTAGCAAAAGAGGTGAAGAAATGAATCAAACAGTAGAATATATCAAAGAACTGACAGCCATTGCGTCTCCAACGGGTTTCACTCGTGAGGTTTCGGACTATTTGGTCAAGACTCTAGAAGGTTTTGGTTATCAGCCAGTTCGCACAGCCAAGGGTGGTGTCAATGTGACCATCAAAGGTCAAAATGATGAAGAACACCGCTATGTGACTGCCCATGTGGATACGCTTGGTGCCATTGTCCGCGCTGTCAAACCAGACGGCCGTCTCAAATTGGACCGTATCGGTGGTTTTCCTTGGAATATGATTGAAGGAGAAAACTGTACCGTTCATGTGGCTAGTACAGATCAAAAGCTATCAGGCACCATCCTCATCCACCAAACTTCTTGCCATGTCTACAAGGATGCAGGAACTGCAGAACGCACCCAGGACAATATGGAAGTGCGTTTGGATGCAAAAGTGACCAATGAAAAAGAAACTCGTGCCTTGGGGATTGAGGTTGGTGATTTTATCAGCTTTGACCCACGAACTGTCGTGACAGAGACAGGATTTATCAAGTCTCGTCATTTGGACGATAAGGTCAGCGCAGCGATTTTGCTTAACCTACTTCGCATTTATAAGGAAGAGAAGATTGAATTGCCAGTAACAACCCATTTTGCTTTTTCAGTCTTTGAAGAAGTGGGGCATGGTGCTAACTCTAATATTCCTGCTCAGGTAGTAGAATATCTGGCTGTGGATATGGGAGCTATGGGGGATGATCAGCAAACAGATGAGTACACAGTGTCTATCTGTGTCAAGGATGCTTCAGGACCTTATCACTATGACTTCCGTCAACATTTGGTTGCCTTGGCTAAAGAGCAAGATATTCCATTTAAGCTGGACATCTATCCATTTTATGGATCGGACGCTTCAGCAGCCATGTCTGCAGGGGCAGAGGTCAAACACGCCCTTCTTGGTGCTGGTATCGAGTCTAGCCACTCTTATGAGCGCACTCATATTGACTCGGTGGTTGCAACGGAGCGTATGGTTGATGCCTATCTTAAGAGCGCATTGGTAGACTAATATGTGCCTGATTTGCCAGAGAATTGAGCTGATCAAGGCTGGGGAAAATCCTTACTTTGTAAGAGAGTTGGAAACAGGCTATTTTGTGGTTGGAGACCACCAGTATTTTGCAGGATATAGTCTTTTTCTATCCAAAGAACATGTCACCGAATTGCACCATTTAGAAAAGGAAACGAAACTCCGTTTTCTAGAAGAAATGAGTGTGGTCCAAGAGGCAGTTGCCAAGGCTTTTGCTGCTGAGAAAATGAATATCGAACTGCTAGGAAATGGTGATGCCCATCTTCATTGGCATCTGTTTCCTAGACGAACAGGTGATATGAATGGTCACGGACTCAAGGGACGTGGGCCAGTTTGGTGGGTTCCTTTTGAAGAAATGACAGCAGAAACCTGCCAAGCAAAACCGGATGAGATTAAAAGATTAGTCGAACGTTTATCATCAGAAGTAGATAAACTATTAGAATAAAGGAGTAGAAATGAAGAAAAGATACCTTATCTTGACAGCCTTGCTAGCCTTGAGTCTAGCAGCTTGTTCACAAGAAAAAGCAAAAAATGAAGATGGCGCAGCTAAGACAGAACAAACAGCCAAAGCTGATGGAACAGCCGGCAGTAAATCTCAAGGAGCTGCCCAGAAGAAAGCAGAAGTGGCTAACAAAGGAGACTACTACAGCATCCAAGGAAAATACGATGAAATCATCGTAGCCAATAAACACTATCCATTGTCTAAAGACTATAATCCAGGGGAAAATCCAACAGCCAAGGCTGAGTTGGTCAAACTCATAAAAGCTATGCAAGAGGCAGGTTTCCCAATCAGCGATCATTACAGTGGCTTTAGAAGTTATGAAACTCAGACCAAGCTCTATCAAGATTATGTCAATCAAGATGGGAAAGAAGCTGCCGACCGTTATTCTGCTCGTCCTGGCTATAGCGAACACCAGACAGGCTTAGCCTTTGATGTGATTGGGACAAATGGTGATTTGGTGACAGAAGAGAAGGCGGCACAATGGCTCTTGGACCATGCTGCTGATTATGGCTTTGTTGTCCGTTATCTCAAAGGTAAGGAAAAGGAAACAGGCTATATGGCTGAGGAATGGCACCTTCGTTATGTCGGAAAAGAAGCTAAAGAAATTGCTGAGACTGGTCTCAGCTTGGAAGAATACTATGGCTTTGAAGGCGGAGATTACGTCGATTAAAAAATAAACTTTTCTCTTGCAATTCCAGATAAATAGTGTATAATAGATGGGTATGTGAAAAGCATACTTGTGGGAGGTAAAAATCTTTAATTACCGCCAAAACCACAAAGGAGGATTTAAAAATGGCTAAAAAAGTCGAAAAACTTGTAAAATTGCAAATCCCTGCTGGTAAAGCTACACCAGCTCCACCAGTTGGACCTGCTCTTGGTCAAGCTGGTATCAACATCATGGGATTCACAAAAGAGTTCAACGCTCGTACAGCTGACCAAGCTGGTATGATCATTCCAGTTGTTATCTCAGTTTACGAAGATAAATCATTTACTTTCATCACTAAAACACCACCAGCTGCTGTTCTTTTGAAAAAAGCTGCAGGTGTTGAAAAAGGATCAGGTACACCTAACAAAACTAAAGTTGCTACAGTTACTCGTGCACAAGTACAAGAAATTGCAGAAACTAAGATGCCAGATTTGAACGCAGCAAACATTGAGTCTGCAATGCGTATGATCGAAGGTACTGCTCGTTCTATGGGATTCACTGTTGTTGACTAATCAATAACACCCCCAATATAACCCGCAAGACTTCATCATTTCGAGAAGTGACGTGGGAGATGAAAATCGATTGAACCACTTACAAGGAGAATAGAAAATGGCTAAAAAAAGCAAACAACTTCGTGCTGCTCTTGAGAAAATCGACAGCACAAAAGCATACAGCGTAGAAGAAGCTGTAGCACTTGCAAAAGAAACTAACTTTGCAAAATTTGACGCAACTGTAGAAGTTGCTTACAACTTGAACATCGACGTTAAAAAAGCTGACCAACAAATCCGTGGAGCAATGGTATTGCCAAACGGGACTGGTAAAACTTCACGCGTTCTTGTTTTTGCACGTGGTGCAAAAGCTGAAGAAGCAAAAGCTGCTGGTGCAGACTTTGTTGGCGAAGATGACCTTGTTGCTAAAATCAACGACGGTTGGTTGGACTTCGACGTAGTTATCGCTACGCCTGACATGATGGCTCTTGTTGGACGTCTTGGACGTGTCCTTGGACCACGTAACTTGATGCCAAACCCTAAAACTGGTACTGTAACAATGGATGTTGCTAAAGCAGTTGAAGAGTCTAAAGGTGGTAAAATCACTTACCGTGCTGACCGTGCAGGTAACGTTCAAGCAATCATCGGTAAAGTATCATTTGAAGCTGAAAAATTGGTTGAAAACTTCAAAGCTTTCAACGAAACAATCCAAAAAGCAAAACCAGCTACAGCTAAAGGAACTTACGTAACAAACTTGACTATCACAACTACTCAAGGTGTTGGTATCAAAGTTGACGTAAACTCACTTTAATCAGTTGTTTATACACAAAGGCGAGTACGAAAGTGCTCGTTTTTGTATGTGAGTTATAGTTTAGATAAAAATAGTTATCTTCATTTAGCTCATAGAGTGAGTAGCAAATGAAATGCTGTTTTCTCTTCCTTCTTTGCTAGAAAATATGGTATAATAGAGAGTAAAAATTTTGAAAGAAAGAAAAAGATGAATTTAAAAGATTATATTGCAACAATTGAAAATTATCCAAAGGAAGGCATCACCTTCCGTGATATCAGTCCTTTGATGGCTGATGGAAATGCTTATAGCTACGCTGTTCGTGAAATTGTTCAGTATGCTACTGACAAGAAAATCGACATGATTGTAGGTCCTGAGGCTCGTGGTTTTATCGTAGGCTGTCCTGTTGCCTTTGAGTTGGGAATTGGTTTTGCTCCTGTTCGTAAGCCAGGAAAATTGCCACGCGAAGTCATTTCTGCTGACTATGAAAAAGAGTACGGTGTTGATACCTTGACTATGCACGCGGATGCCATCAAGCCAGGTCAACGTGTTCTTATCGTAGACGACCTCTTGGCGACAGGTGGAACTGTTAAGGCGACCATCGAGATGATTGAAAAACTTGGCGGTGTTGTGGCAGGTTGTGCCTTCCTTGTTGAATTGGATGAATTGAACGGCCGTGAAAAAATCGGTGACTACGATTACAAAGTTCTCATGCATTATTAATGAAAAACAGTCCCTAGGGCTGTTTTCTCTACATTAGGATATAAAAATAGACTATAGCTAGTTAGAGAAAAACTATAATTGAAAACTATATCTTCTTGCAGTATAATAAAAGGACTAAGTGTTTGAGATTTAGTTTCATACTCAATGAAAATCAAAGAGCAAACTAGGAAACTAGCCGCAGGCTGCTCAAAGTACAGCTTTGAGGTTGCAGATAAAACTGACGAAGTCAGCTCAAAACACTGTTTTGAGGTTGTGGATAGAACTGACGAAGTCAGTAACATATCTACGGCAAGGCAACGTTGACGCGGTTTGAAGAGATTTTCGAAGAGTTTCAAACATATGCAATTATTCCTGAAAGAATACAGTTAGGAGAGGGTTATGCCGATTCGAATTGATAAAAAATTACCAGCTGTTGAGATTTTACGGACAGAGAACATCTTTGTCATGGATGATCAACGTGCTGCCCACCAAGATATCCGCCCTTTGAAGATTTTAATTTTAAATCTCATGCCACAAAAAATGGTCACAGAGACCCAGTTGTTACGCCATTTGGCTAATACACCCCTGCAACTGGATATAGATTTTCTCTATATGGAGAGCCATCGTTCTAAAACAACTCGTTCAGAGCACATGGAGACCTTCTATAAAACTTTTCCAGAGGTTAAGGATGAGTATTTTGATGGCATGATTATCACGGGTGCTCCAGTTGAGCATTTACCATTTGAGGAAGTGGACTATTGGGAGGAATTCAGTCAGGTAATCGAGTGGTCCAAGACCCATGTCTATTCGACCCTTCATATCTGTTGGGGGGCTCAGGCTGGTCTTTATCTGCGTTATGGAGTGGAAAAATACCAGATGGACAGTAAGTTATCGGGTATCTATCCTCAGGACACCCTAAAAGAGGGTCACCTTCTCTTTAGAGGCTTTGACGATAGCTACGTAGCTCCTCATTCTCGGCATACGGAGATTTCTAAGGAAGAGATTCTGAATAAGACCAATCTCGAAATTTTATCAGAAGGACCTCAGGTTGGGGTTTCGATTTTGGCCAGTCGGGATTTACGAGAAATTTATAGTTTTGGGCATTTGGAGTATGATCGTGATACCCTGGCAAAAGAGTATTTCCGAGATCGTAATGCAGGTTTGGATCCTCATATTCCAGAAAATTACTTTAAGGATGATGATGTCAACCAGACACCTTGTCTTTGTTGGTCTTCATCAGCAGCCCTCTTTTTCAGTAACTGGGTAAACTATGCTGTCTATCAGGAGACGCCTTTTGACTGGAGAAAGATAGAAGATGATGCATCTGCATATGGGTATTTATAAGAGGAATTATGACATATTTAGACGCTTTTAAATCAGGGAACTTGGTTTTACCGAGTGCCCTGCTCTTGCATTTTAAGGAACTCTTTCCTTCAAGCGATGATTTTTTAGTCTGGCAATTTTTCTATTTGCAAAATACGACAGGTTTGGAAGAAATGTCGCCAAGTCAGATTGCTGAAAGGATTGGCAAGGAAATTTCGGATGTCAACCAGTCCATTTCCAACTTGACAGAGAGGGGACTGCTCCAGTATCGTACTATCGAATTAAATGGCGAAATTGAATTGCTCTTTGATGCTAGTTTGGCTTTGGAACGTTTAGATAACTTGCTTGGAGCTCCTACTTCGAGTTCAGACCAGTTGACACCTCAAAACCAGCTCAAGGATTTGGTAGAAACCTTTCAACAGGAGTTGGGACGTTTGTTGACGCCTTTTGAAATTGAGGATTTGACCAAGACCCTAAAAGAAGATGGGACCAGTGCTGACTTGATTAAGGAAGCTCTTCGTGAAGCTGTTTTGAATGGAAAACCAAACTGGAAGTACATTCAGGCGATTTTGAGAAATTGGCGCCATGAAGGAATCAAGAGTGTGGCTCAAATTGAGGCTAAGCGGGCAGAAAGAGAAGCAAGCAATCCTCAGATGACACAGGTATCGGCAGATTTCAGAAATGCCATGGATCTCTGGAAGGATTAATCCGTGTAAGCAGGCTTGAAATCCGAGTAAGATTTGCAAGCTGTGTCTAATTGTGATAAAATAAATAGAAAATAAATTGAAAAAAGAGGTATGTGAAATGTCACGTAAACCATTTATCGCTGGTAACTGGAAAATGAACAAAAATCCAGAAGAAGCTAAAGAATTCGTTGAAGCAGTTGCGTCAAAACTTCCTTCATCAGATCTTGTTGAAGCAGGTATCGCTGCTCCAGCTCTTGATTTGACAACTGTTCTTGCTGCTGCAAAAGGTTCAAACCTTAAAGTTGCTGCTCAAAACTGCTACTTTGAAAATTCAGGTGCTTTCACTGGTGAAACTAGCCCACAAGTTTTGAAAGAAATCGGTACTGACTACGTTGTTATCGGTCACTCAGAACGCCGTGACTACTTCCATGAAACTGACGAAGATATCAACAAAAAAGCAAAAGCAATCTTTGCAAACGGTATGCTTCCAATCATCTGTTGTGGTGAATCACTTGAAACTTACGAAGCTGGTAAAGCAGCAGAATTCGTAGGTGCTCAAGTTTCAGCTGCTCTTGCTGGATTGACTGCAGAACAAGTAGCTTCATCAGTTATCGCTTATGAGCCAATCTGGGCTATCGGTACTGGTAAATCAGCTTCACAAGACGACGCACAAAAAATGTGTAAAGTTGTTCGTGACGTTGTAGCTGCTGACTTTGGTCAAGAAGTGGCAGACAAAGTTCGTGTTCAATACGGTGGTTCTGTTAAACCTGAAAACGTTGCTTCATACATGGCTTGCCCAGACGTTGACGGTGCCCTTGTTGGTGGTGCGTCACTTGAAGCAGAAAGCTTCTTGACTTTGCTTGACTTTGTAAAATAATCAGTAGCAAAAGCTAGGTGGAACAGCATTCAGATGTCTGTTCCATTTTTTATAGGAGAGGAAAGATTGAAAACAAAGATTGGAAAAATTGGATTAGCGAGTATCTTTTTACTAGGCTTGGCAGTTAGTCATGTAGCTGCAAATGAAACTGAAGTAGCAAAAACTTCGCAGGATGCAACGACAGTTTCAAGTAGTTCAGAGCAAAATCAGTCTTCTAACAAAACTCAAACGAGCGCAGGAGTAAAGATCAATGCTTCTGCCCACTGGGAGGGGGATTATTATGTAAAGGCTGATGGTTCCAAAGCCAAGAGTGAGTGGATTTTTGATAACTACTATAAGGCTTGGTTTTATATTAAGTCAGACGGTCGTTATGCTCAAAATGAGTGGCAGGGCAATTACTACCTAAAATCAGGTGGCTATATGGCTAAGAATGAATGGGTTTATGATAACGCCTATAAGAATTGGTTTTACCTGAAGTCCGATGGTTCTTATGCTAACCAGGAATGGCATTCTGTTGGAGGTAAATGGTACTATTTTAAAAAATGGGGCTATTTAGCTAAAAGTCAATGGCAAGGAAGTTATTTCCTAAATGGTCAAGGTGCTATGATGCAAAATGAATGGCTCTATGATCCAGCCTTTTCGTCTTATTTCTATCTCAAGTCCGATGGTTCTTATGCAAATCAAGAGTGGCAAAAGGTAGACGGCAAGTGGTACTATTTCAAGAAGTGGGGTTACATGGCTAAAGATGAGTGGCAGGGTAACTATTATTTGACAGGAAGTGGTGCTATGGCTACTGGCGAATTAGTCATGGATGATGCTCGCTATATTTTTTCTGACTCAGGTGAGTTAAAAGAAAAGAAAGACTTGAATGTTGGCTGGGTTCACCGAAATGGCAGACGTTATTTCTTTAACCATCGTGAAGAACAAGTTGGGACTGATCAAGTTAAAAAAGTTATCGATGTCAGTGAGCACAATGGTCGGATCAGTGATTGGAAAAAAGTCATCGATGATAATGGCGTTGATGGAGTCATTGTTCGTTTGGGCTATAGTGGAACTGAGGACAAGGAATTGGCTCATAATATTAAGGAGTTAAACCGTCTTGGAATTCCTTACGGTGTTTACCTTTATACTTATGCTGAAAATGAGACCGATGCTGAGAATGATGCTAATCAAACCATTGAACTCTTGAAAAAATACAAGATGAACTTGTCTTACCCTATCTACTACGATGTTGAGAACTGGGAATATGGCAATAAGACCAAGAGAGCTCCAAGTGATACTGGAACCTGGGTCAAGATTATCAACAAGTATATGGCAACAATGAAACAGGCTGGTTATCAAAATGTGAAAGTTTATAGCTACCGTCAACTTTTGCAAACTCGTTTGAATCATCCTGATATTTTGCAACATGTTAACTGGGTAGCAGCCTATACGGATGCGCTTGATTGGACAAATCCTCATTATTCAGGTGAAAAAGGATGGCAATATACCTCATCTGAATACTTAAAAGGAATTCGTGGTCGTGTTGACGTCAGCGTTTGGTATTAAGATATAAGTTTGAGAAAGGAGTGTGCAAGAAAATTGCATCCTCTTTTTCTTTATTTTATCTCTGTTAAGAGAGTTTGAAAGGGACTGGGTTTCATTCTAAAAAATTCTTAAATTATCAGTCTATTGCAACTTTTCTCATGTGAGTCATTTGGCTTGCTATTGGTTTTACTTAGTAGTATACTAAGGTAGTAATCATTAAGAAGTGATTACAAATAATAATGAATGAGGTAAAATAAAATGGTAGAATTGAAAAAAGAAGCAGTAAAAGATGTAACATCATTAACAAAAGCAGCGCCAGTAGCATTGGCAAAAACAAAGGAAGTCTTGAACCAAGCTGTTGCTGATTTGTACGTAGCTCATGTGGCTTTGCACCAAGTACACTGGTATATGCGTGGTCGTGGTTTCCTTGTATGGCATCCAAAAATGGATGAGTACATGGATGCTCTTGACGGTCAATTGGATGAAATCAGCGAACGTTTGATTACACTTGGTGGTAGCCCATTCTCTACTTTGACAGAATTCCTTCAAAACAGTGAAATCGAAGAAGAAGCTGGTGAATACCGTAATGTTGAAGAAAGCTTGGAACGTGTTCTTGCTATCTACCGTTACTTGTCAGAACTTTTCCAAAAAGGTTTGGATGTCACTGATGAAGAAGGTGACGATGTGACAAACGGTATCTTCTCAGACGCTAAAACTGAAACTGATAAAACAATCTGGATGCTTGCCGCAGAGCTTGGACAAGCACCTGGTTTGTAAGAAATAGAATAATCATATAAAAATCTGTAGGATTCCTCTTACGGATTTTTTATATTCTGTAAGCTATTCCAAACCAGTCTTTTTTTGAGTTTTTTGATAAAATAGTACTATCAGTGAAAAGGATGGAAGCATGACTAAGAAAATCGTAGCTATTTGGGCCCAGGATGAAGAGGGTGTGATTGGTAAGGACAATCGCCTGCCTTGGCATTTGCCAGCAGAACTGCAACACTTCAAAGAAACAACTCTGAATCATGCTATCTTGATGGGGCGCGTGACCTTTGATGGGATGGGGCGTCGCTTGCTTCCAAAACGGGAGACCTTGATTTTGACACGTAACCCGGAAGAAAAGATAGATGGGGTTATTACTTTTCAGGATGTCCAGTCTGTTCTCGACTGGTATCAGGGCCAAGACAAGAATCTCTATATTATCGGTGGGAAGCAGATTTTTCAGGCTTTTGAACCCTATTTGGATGAAGTAATTGTCACTCAAATCCATGCTCGGGTGGAGGGAGATACCTATTTCCCTGAGGAGTTTGACTTATCTCTTTTTGAGACAGTTTCAAGCAAATCCTATACCAAGGATGAGAAAAATCCTTATGATTTTACCATCCAATACCGCAAGAGAAAGGAAGTCTAATGGAACGTAGTATATTTGGTTTTTTCACAGCCATGCTGTGTTTGGTCTGCTTGCTTGCTGGAGCACAGGCTTTTCGTAAAAAGCGTTATGGACTTTCTGTCCTGCTCTGGTTAAATGCCTTTACCAATTTGGTCAATAGTATCCATGCTTTTTACATGACCTTATTTTAGATAGAATGACAGTATAGAATAGAACGGAAGGAAATCATGCCTACAACTAGGAATAATGATATGATGGTTTATTGCTCATTTTGTGGCAAAAGCCAAGAAGAAGTACAAAAAATAATCGCTGGGAACAACGCCTTTATTTGTAATGAATGTGTGGAGTTAGCCCAGGAAATCATTCGGGAGGAGTTGGCTGAGGAAGTCTTGGCAGACTTGTCAGAAGTTCCAAAACCAATTGAACTCCTCCATATCTTGAACCACTATGTAATCGGTCAAGATCGTGCCAAACGGGCTTTAGCAGTAGCAGTATACAACCACTACAAACGCATCAATTTCCACGATACGCGTGAAGAGTCGGAAGATGTAGATTTGCAGAAGTCAAACATCTTGATGATTGGTCCAACTGGTTCAGGGAAAACTTTCCTTGCCCAGACCTTGGCTAAGAGCTTGAATGTACCTTTTGCGATTGCGGATGCGACAGCTCTTACCGAGGCTGGTTATGTGGGTGAGGACGTGGAAAATATCCTCCTCAAACTCCTGCAGGCCGCTGACTTTAACATTGAGCGCGCAGAGCGTGGCATTATCTATGTGGATGAAATTGACAAGATTGCCAAGAAGAGTGAGAACGTGTCTATCACACGTGATGTTTCTGGTGAAGGGGTGCAACAAGCCCTTCTCAAGATTATTGAGGGAACAGTTGCAAGCGTGCCGCCTCAAGGTGGACGCAAACATCCGCAACAAGAGATGATTCAAGTGGATACCAAAAATATCCTCTTCATCGTGGGTGGTGCTTTTGATGGTATTGAAGAAATTGTCAAACAACGTCTGGGTGAAAAAGTCATCGGATTTGGTCAAAACAATAAGGCGATTGACGAAAACAGCTCTTACATGCAAGAAATCATCGCAGAAGATATTCAAAAATTTGGCATTATCCCTGAGTTGATTGGACGCTTGCCTGTCTTTGCAGCTCTTGAGCAATTGACAGTGGATGACTTGGTTCGTATCTTGAAAGAGCCAAGAAATGCCTTGGTAAAACAATACCAAACCTTGCTTTCTTATGATGATGTCGAGTTGGAATTTGACGACGAAGCCCTTCAAGAGATTGCAAATAAGGCCATCGAACGCAAAACTGGTGCGCGTGGTCTTCGCTCCATCATCGAAGAAACCATGCTAGATGTCATGTTTGAAGTACCGAGTCAGGAAAATGTGAAATTGGTCCGCATCACAAAAGAAGCTGTCGATGGAACGGATAAACCAATCCTAGAAACAGCCTAGAGGTGACTATGGAACTTAATACACATAATGCTGAAATCTTGCTCAGTGCGGCTAACAAGTCCCACTACCCACAGGATGAACTGCCAGAGATCGCTCTTGCAGGGCGTTCAAATGTTGGTAAATCCAGCTTTATCAATACCATGCTGAACCGTAAGAATCTGGCTCGTACGTCAGGGAAACCTGGGAAAACCCAGCTTCTCAACTTCTTTAACATTGACGACAAGATGCGCTTTGTGGATGTTCCTGGTTATGGTTATGCTCGCGTTTCCAAAAAAGAGCGTGAAAAGTGGGGGCGCATGATTGAGGAATATCTGACAACTAGGGAAAATCTCCGTGCGGTTGTTAGTTTGGTGGATCTCCGCCATGACCCGTCAGCAGATGATGTGCAGATGTACGAATTTCTCAAGTATTATGAGATTCCGGTTATCATTGTGGCGACCAAGGCGGACAAGATTCCTCGTGGTAAATGGAACAAGCACGAATCAGCAATCAAAAAGAAATTAAACTTTGACCCAAGTGACGACTTCATCCTCTTTTCATCTGTCAGCAAGGCAGGGATGGATGAGGCTTGGGATGCAATCTTAGAAAAATTGTGAGGAAAAGAAAATGGCAAAAACAATTCATACAGACAAAGCTCCAAAAGCTATCGGACCATATGTTCAAGGAAAAATCGTTGGCAACCTTTTGTTTGCTAGTGGTCAAGTTCCTCTCTCTCCTGAAACTGGGGAAATCGTTGGAGAAACGATCCAAGAACAGACAGAACAAGTCTTGAAAAACATCGGTGCTATTTTGGCAGAGGCAGGAACTGACTTTGACCATGTGGTCAAAACAACTTGCTTCTTGAGCGATATGAACGACTTCGTTCCTTTTAACGAGGTTTACCAAACGGCCTTTAAAGAGGAATTTCCAGCTCGTTCAGCAGTAGAGGTAGCTCGTCTTCCTCGTGATGTAAAAGTCGAAATCGAAGTCATCGCAGAGATTGGATAAGCTAGTTGAAGTTTGGTGTTGCCAAACTTCTTTTGATATAAGGAGAAAAAGATGACAAAGAAACAACTTCACTTGGTGATTGTGACAGGAATGAGTGGTGCAGGCAAAACTGTAGCCATTCAGTCCTTTGAGGATTTGGGTTATTTTACTATTGATAATATGCCGCCAGCTCTCTTGCCTAAGTTTTTGCAGTTGGTGGAAAAAAAGGAAGACGACCATAAGTTGGCCTTGGTAGTAGATATGCGTAGCCGTTCTTTCTTCTCAGAGATTCAAGCTGTTTTGGATGAGTTGGAAAACAAGGAAGAACTGGACTTTAAAATTCTCTTTTTGGATGCAGCTGATAAGGAATTGGTCGCTCGTTACAAGGAAACCAGACGGAGTCATCCATTAGCTGCAGATGGTCGGATTTTGGATGGAATCAAGCTGGAACGTGAGCTCTTGGCACCTTTGAAAAATATGAGTCAAAATGTGGTGGATACGACTGAACTCACTCCACGTGAGTTGCGTAAAACCATTGCAGAGCAGTTTGCGGATCAGGAACAAGCCCAGTCTTTCCGTATCGAAGTCATGTCTTTTGGCTTTAAATATGGAATCCCGATTGATGCAGATTTAGTCTTTGATGTTCGATTCTTGCCAAATCCCTACTATCTACCAGAACTGCGTAATCAAACGGGAGTGGATGAGCCAGTGTACGACTATGTCATGAACCATCCTGAGTCAGAAGACTTTTATCAACATTTATTGGCCTTGATTGAGCCGATTTTGCCAAGTTACCAAAAGGAAGGTAAGTCCGTTTTGACCATTGCCATGGGTTGTACGGGTGGGCAACACCGTAGTGTGGCCTTTGCTAAACGCTTGGCGCAGGACTTATCCAAGAATTGGCCTGTTAATGAAGGGCACCGCGACAAAGACCGAAGAAAGGAAACGGTAAACCGTTCATGAGAAAACCAAAGATAACGGTGATTGGAGGAGGGACTGGTATCCCTGTCATTCTAAAAAGTCTGCGTGAAAAAGATGTGGAAATCGCTGCTATCGTAACGGTGGCGGATGATGGTGGTTCATCAGGTGAACTCCGAAAAAATATGCAGCAATTGACACCACCAGGGGATCTTCGTAATGTCCTTGTGGCCATGTCGGATATGCCTAAGTTCTATGAGAAAGTCTTTCAGTATCGCTTTTCTGAAGATGCTGGAGCCTTTGCCGGACATCCATTGGGAAATCTTATTATCGCTGGCCTGTCAGAAATGCAGGGCTCGACCTATAATGCCATGCAGTTACTGAGCAAATTTTTCCATACAACTGGGAAGATTTATCCTTCCAGTGACCATCCTTTGACCCTGCACGCAGTTTTTCAGGATGGGACAGAAGTAGCTGGAGAGAGCCATATTGCAGACCATCCAGGCATGATTGACCATGTTTATGTAACTAATACCCTCAACGATGATACACCTCTGGCTAGCCGTCGAGTAGTGCAGACCATTCTTGAAAGTGACATGATTGTCCTCGGACCTGGTTCTCTATTTACCTCTATTTTGCCCAATATCGTGATTAAGGAAATCGGGCAGGCGCTTTTGGAAACCAAGGCAGAAATCGCCTATGTCTGCAATATCATGACCCAACGTGGGGAGACAGAACACTTTACAGATAGTGACCACGTGGAAGTCTTGCATCGTCATCTTGGCAGACCTTTTATCGACACTGTCTTGGTGAATATCGAAAAAGTGCCTCAGGAATACATGAATTCCAACCGTTTTGATGAATACTTGGTGCAGGTGGAACATGATTTTGCTGGTCTTTGTAAGCAAGTTCCGCGTGTGATTTCATCCAACTTCCTTCGTCTGGAAAATGGGGGTGCCTTCCACGATGGAGATTTGATCGTGGATGAGTTGATGCGGATTATACAGGTGAGAAAATGAGTTTCACAGTAGCAGTAAAAGAAGAAATCCTGGGTCAGCCCCATCTGAGCAGGCATGAATTATCAGCCATTATCAAGATGTCTGGTAGTATCGGTCTCTCGACCTCGGGCTTGACCTTGTCCGTCGTGACAGAAAATGCCAAGCTGGCTCGTCACCTCTATGAGTCTTTTCTCCATTTCTACGAAATCAAATCGGAAATTCGCCACCACCAAAGAAGCAATCTCCGCAAGAATCGAGTCTATACCGTTTTTACAGATGAAAAGGTGCAGGACCTTCTGAGTGATTTGCACTTAGCAGACTCCTTTTTTGGCCTAGAAACGGGTATTGATGAGGCGATTTTATCGGATGAGGAAGCCGGCCGTGCCTATCTCTGTGGTGCTTTCTTGGCAAATGGAAGCATTCGTGACCCTGAGTCAGGCAAGTACCAGTTGG